>JBMORB010000451.1:0-5527 GCA_049320925.1 Thermodesulfobacteriota bacterium
CATTTTTGGTCTTCAGTTTACCGTCCTGATTTATACCCTGGCCGCTGACACGCGGCCGGTTCTTGGTTTTTTAAAAAACAGGCTCACCGGAGCCAACGATTGATGCCGACCATGTCCGACCGCCACATGCTTCTAAAAACCTTCCTTCTGGCAGTATCTCTTTGCCTGATTGGGGGCTGCGCCAACCCCTTTGTGGCGCCCCGGGGATATGCGGCGCCGGACCAGAACCCGGTCCGGCCGGACGGGGGGCCGGTGGTCATGCCTGCGCACGCCCCATCCATCACTCAGGGGTTTGCGCCCGAGCCGCAGGCGGATGTCCAGAATGCCGTTCACGAGGGTATCGACATTTACGCCGCCATGGGCACACCGGTCATCGCCCCGGCCGACGGGGTGGTGATCCGTTCCTATGGTGAGCCCTTTTACGGGAACCACATCGTCATTGACCACGGCACCGACGATCGGGGCCGGTCCATACGCACCGTTTACTGGCATTTGGATGGACGGCTGGTGAATAAAAATGACTCGGTAATCCGGGGGCAACTGATCGGCGCCCTGGGGCGGTCCGGCCTGTTGGGCCTTCTGCCCCACCTTCACTTCGAAGTTCGGGTGGGTACTGACAAAGAGGGGTTTACGCCGGTCAACCCCCATCTTTTCTGGGCCGACGGGCCGGGCGTGGTCACCTGTTTTGATCCGGCCCGGCACTATGCCCCGGAGATGTTTTGCATCACCTATCCGGTTGTATGTCCCGATCCACGGACGACTGCCGACGACGAAAGGAATAGACCATGAATAAACCACTGGTGGGTGTCAGCACCTGTCTGCTGGGTGAAAACGTCCGTTATGACGGCGGACACAAGCTGGACCGCTACCTGAAGGAAACCCTGGGCCGGTATGTGGACTACGTGCCGGTATGCCCGGAAACCGAGTGCGGGCTGGGGGTGCCCCGGGAGGCTGTCCGGCTGGTGGACATCGACGGTGAAATACGGCTGATGACTCAGAAGACCGGCGTGGATGTCACCGACCAGATGAAGCGATGGGCGGCACAGCGACTGGAAGCCTTAAGCGGCCTGCCTTTGTGCGGCTATGTGTTCAAGTCCAAATCACCCAGTTCGGGCTTGTACCGCATCAAGGTCTACCAGACCGGAGGCGGCGTGAAAAATGACGGCACCGGCCTGTTTGCCGGCCTTTTCGTCAAACGGTTTCCCCTGGTGCCGGTGGAAGAGGAAGGCCGGCTCAACGACCCCCAGCTGAGGGAAAATTTTATCGAGCGCATCTTTGTGATGCAGCGGTGGTACGACCTGACCGCCGAAAGGAAAACCGTCAGCCGCCTCATGGCCTTTCACGCGGCCCACAAGTACCTGCTGATGACACACTGTCAGCAGACGTTAAAAAAGCTGGGTGCGCTGGTGGCCGAAGGGAAAAAGCACCCTGCCGGGCAACTGTACGATCTTTACATCGAATCGCTGATGCCGGCCCTGGCGAAAATCGCCACGCCACGGAAAAACACCAACGTGCTGCTGCACATCATGGGTTATTTCAAAAAAGAACTGGCCCCGGATGAAAAGGCGGAACTCAAGGAAATCATCGACCGGTACTACAGCGGCCAGGTGCCGCTGGTGGTCCCCCTGACCCTGATCAACCACTACGCGCGCAAACACCGGCCCGCGTATCTCATGGATCAGATATACCTCAACCCCCACCCGCTGGAACTGATGCTGCGCAACCACGTCTGACGGCAAATCGAAAAGCGTCGGCCCGAACCGTCACCCCGGTCCGGGCTGCCGGCCGGCATTGGCGACCGGCGTCACCGGCATTACCGGCCTGCGTTTCCGGCTTGCGCGATCCTTTCAAATGCCTTATGATCCACGCGGAAAAAATGGGACTCGCATGAAACCCGGAACCGGGTCAAGGCGCGGCCCGTATGGCTTGCACATGAAAGGCAGGACAGGCAGATGAATCAGATTATCACGCGGTTTCCGCCCAGCCCCACCGGCCATCTGCACATTGGCGGGGCACGGACGGCTTTGTTCAACTGGCTTTACGCCCGGAAAACGGGCGGCAAATTCATCCTCCGCATTGAAGACACGGACGTGGAGCGTTCCACGGCCCAGTCCGCCGAGGGCATTATAAAATCTCTGGAATGGCTTGGCATCGACTGGGACGAAGGGCCCTATTTTCAGTCCCAGCGCATGGATATCTACGCGGACTATGTCCAGAAACTGATCGCGTCAGGTCATGCCTACTATTGCACCTGTTCGCCGGACCGGCTCAAGGAGATGCGGGAAAAGGCCCTGGCCGAGGGCCGCAACCCTTCTTACGACGGCACCTGCCGGGAAAAGCACCTGCCGCCTTCCGGCGACGCGGTGGTGCGGTTCCGCACGCCGGACACCGGAAAGACCGTATTAAACGATCTGGTCAAAGGCGGCATCGCCTTTGACAACGCGGAAATCGGGGACTTTATCATTCAGCGGAGCGATAAAACCCCCACCTACAACTTCGCCGTGGTGGTGGACGACATCACCATGGCGGTCAACACCATCATCCGGGGCGATGACCATGTCACCAACACCCCCCGCCAGATCCTGCTTTACCAGGCATTAAACAGCAAACTGCCTGTGTTCGCCCACGTGCCCATGGTCCTGGGCCGTGACCGGGCCCGGCTGAGCAAGCGCCACGGCGCCATGTCCGTGCTGGAATACCGGGAAACGGGTTATCTCCCCGATGGCCTGATCAACGCCCTGGTCCGGCTGGGCTGGTCTCACGGCGACCAGGAATTTTTCACCAGAGAAGAACTGATTCAGGCCTTTTCTCTGGAACATATTGGAACCTCGGCGGGGGTGTTTGATCCGGACAAGCTGCTGGCCATTAATGCCGAACACATCAAGCGTGGCGATCCGGCCGCGCTGGCGCCCCATTTACTGCCGTTTCTCGTGGAAAAGGGATACGCGGCCGAAAACAACACGTATCTGCACGGCGTGATCCGGACCCTGCTGTTGCGCAGCAAAACCCTTCGGGAAATGGCCGACAAGGCCGCCTTCTATTATGAAGAGCCGCTGGCCTATGATCCGGGGGCCGTGGAAAAATTTTTAATGCCGCAAAACCTTTCCATTCTCGAAATGCTGGCGGAAAAGCTTTCGGCCGTGGACTCCCTTTCGGAACAACGGCAGACGGCGGTTTTTGAAGCCGTCATGGAAAAAACCGGGCTCAAGTTCGGAAAAATCGCCCAGCCGGTGCGGGTGGCCCTGACCGGAAAAACCGAAAGCCCCGGCATCTTTGAAGCCATCGAGGCCCTGGGAAAGGCCAAAGTGCTGGAAAGGCTGGCGGCGGCGATCGCCATGATCAAAAAATCCGCTTGACCTCACCGCCCCCTTTTTGTATGCTGGCCGACGTTCTGAGGGATCGTCTAATGGCAGGACGACGGGTTCTGGCCCCGTTAATCAAGGTTCGAGTCCTTGTCCCTCAGCCATGTAAACAAAAACGGAGCCGTATCCAAAAGATCGGCTCCGTTTGTTTTTTGTGCCGCGCGGACGGTTTACCCCGGATATCTTATAGCCCCTTGAAAAACTGTTCCTCGTCCACCGTGTCCGCTGAATCGGAATAACCGGTGGGCGCGGTTCCTTCCTTGAAGCACTCCCAGAAGGTATTCTGGCTGCCGTCCCTGGGCAGCAGACCGGTCTTGGTGTCGATGCGGGCGAAAACCACGCCTTCGGGCACTTCAAAATCGTTCACCGGCTTGTCGTCCAGAATCGACTGCATGAATCCCAGCCAGATGGGGCTGGCGGCGCTGGCGCCGGTTTCCCCCTTGCCCAGGGACTGCTTGGTGTCAAATCCCACCCACACCAGGGCCAGGTAGTCCGGCGTATATCCCACGAACCACGCGTCATTCATGTTGTCGGTAGTGCCGGTTTTGCCCGCGACCGGCCGGTTGATCTCCCTCACCCGCACCGCCGTGCCGTGCTCCACCACCCCCTTGAGCAGGTGGGTCATGATATAGGCGGTGTCGCTGCCGATGACCTGGACCGGCGCCGTCTTGTTCTCCTCCAATACCCGGCCATCCCGATCCTCGATTCTTGTCACGAAAATCGGCTCAACGCTGCGGCCCAGGTTGGCGAACACCGCGTAGGCCTTTACCAGTTCGATGGGGGTCAGACCCGACGAGCCCAGGGCGATGGAAAGGTCCCGGCTGATGGGGGAGGTAATGCCCAGTTTTCGCGCGTAGTCACGGACGTAATCAACACCGATATCCATCAGGATCTTGATGGTGGGGATGTTGTGAGACTTTTCCAGGGCCCGGCGAAACAGGGTGGGCCCGTAAAACTTCTCGTCGTAATTGTGGGGCTTCCAAGTCATGTGACTGGACGCATTCTCAAACACGATGGCCGAGTCAATGATGACACTGGCCGGTGTATAGCCTTTATCCAGGGCCGCTGCAAAAACAACGGGCTTGAACGCCGACCCCGGCTGCCGTATCGCCTGAATGGCCCGGTTGAACTGGCTTTGCGCCGCGTCCCGGCCTCCCACCATGGCGCGAATCAGTCCGGGTTTGATTTCCATGCACAGCAGAGCCCCTTCCACCGCCGGCTCCTGCTCCAGGGAAAGAAAAAAAGTGGATGGCGCGGGATCCAGGAGAAGGCCTGCGTCCACCGTCAGGGTCTCCTCAACAGGCATGTTTTCATCGCCGGCCGCCGAACCGTCCCCCGGCGCCCTGTCCATCCCGGTGATTTTCACCCATATGACATCGCCCACGGCCAGCGCCTGGGAAGGCCGTGTAATGGACGCGGAGCCGTAAAACCAGGCTTCTTCCGGATCAGGCCGGCGGGCCCACCGCATGGCCGAAAGCGGAATCTCGCCGGCGCCATGGGCCAGGCGCACCCAGGCGTTTTTCCTTTCATCATCCACGTCCGCCACCACGCCCTGAACAATATCACCGACGCCGGGAATCTCCTTTTTCTGAAGTGCCTCCTCCCTGAGGGCGGCCAGAAAAGGCTCCATCTCGGCTTCGGCCAGCCGGCGAATGGGCCCCCGGTATCCCTGGCGTTTGTCCAGGTCGCGCAGCCCCTTTTCCACCTCGCGGTCCGCCGCCGCCTGCATGGAAAGATCCACCGCTGTATGCACGGTAAGACCCTGGTTATAAAGCATGTCATCGCCGTACTTGGCCTCCAGGTAACGCCGGACATGCTCCGAATACCATGGCGCCTTTTCCTGGAACCAGCTTCGCACCGGTTTTATCTCCAGCTCCGCCTCCCTTGCCGCCTGGGCCTCTTCCTCGGTGATATACCCTTCAGCGACCATCTGGTTGAGCACATACAGCTGCCGGCTTTTGGCACGGGCCGGATAACGGTAGGGCGAATACCGGCTGGGAGCCTGGGGAAGGCCGGCGATCAGGGCGCACTCGGCCAGGCTCATCTGGGCCATTGGCTTGTCAAAATAGTTTTCCGCCGCCGCGGCCACACCATAGGCGCCATGACCCAGGTAAATCTGGTTGAGATACAGAAACAGGATATCCTCTTTTGAAAAATGCTTTTCC
>JBMORB010000452.1:0-5522 GCA_049320925.1 Thermodesulfobacteriota bacterium
TGAGCCTCAAAAATCGAGGATGCCGTCTTGGGTAAACTGCTTGACAAAGCGCTGTCCGCCTATTCGCAGTCGGATATCGACCGCCAGCTCAAGGCGCGTTTTTTCCTTGTATTGTGCATGGTCATCCTTGTCGTCATGGTTGTGCTGACCATCCTGGCCGCGTTTATTCAGCACCTTAATGTGGGGTATGTGGTTAACAGTGTTATTGTCGCCCTGTTTCTGGGCATGGCCTGTGTCTGTTTCGTGATGTTCATGCTGGTCCGCGGACGCTTTTTTCTGGCTTCACACCTGCTGATTCTGGCGATCATGGCAACAAACTGGATCGTGATGATTGTGGATCCTGGGGGGCCGGTGGCCCGCCTGGACTCTTTTGTCTATATTATCAGTCTTCTCGGGCTGTTGCCCCTGGTCATCCATCACCGCAAGTCTGTTATTTTTCTGTACGGTCTGGTGAATATCGTCTTTCTGTTCGTGTTTATCTACTTTTTCCGCTCCCAGATGGCGCTTCAGGACTATGCGGTCATGGATTTTCTGACCGACAACTCTCTGGCGGTGATCACGGCCTGCTTTGTGGCGGCCAGTGTTTTTACCATCAATGAAACCGCCCTCAGAAAGGCCAAAGCGGAAATCGAAGAGCGCAAGCGGGCCGAAGAAAAAAGGATAAAACTTGAAGCCCGGCTCCATCAGGCTGAAAAGATGGAGGCCATCGGCCAGCTGGCCGGCAAGATGGCCCATGATTTTAACAACATGCTTTCGGTTGTCATCGGCAATACCGAGCTCATCAAAATGCAGCAGGACATTGACGAAAACGGCATGGAGCAGCTGGCAACCATTCAGTATGTGGCGTCCCGTTCCTCGGACCTGATAAAACAGCTGCTGGCATTTGCCCGAAAGCAGACCGTGGTGCCGAAAATAGTGGACATCAACCAGGCCATTTCCAACATGCTGCCTATGCTGTATCAGCTTGCCGGGGGGGATATCGCGCTCAAGTGGATGCCCGGTGAAAACACGGGCCGGATCATGATCGATCCTTCCCAGATGGACCAGATTCTGGCCAACCTGCTGGTCAATGCCCGGGACGCCATCGGCACAGCGGGGATCATCACCATCGAAACCAGGGCTGTGGTGCTGGATGAGAGCTGCGATACGGGTCCGGAAGAGACGCAGGCGTCCGGGCCCTATGTCATGCTGGCCGTGAGTGATAACGGCTGCGGCATGAACAAAGAGGTCCTGGACCAGGCATTTGAACCGTTTTTTTCCACCAAAAAGGGACGGGGGACGGGCCTGGGCCTTGCCACGGTTGACGGTATTGTCAGACAGAACAGCGGCGTTGTCCGGGTATACAGTGAGCCGGGCCAGGGAACGACATTTAAAATCTATTTTCCTGCCGTCGAAGGCGAAGCAGTCGCCGAAGGCCCGAAACCCGCGACCGGCTCCCTGCTGCCCAGGGGATCTGAAACCATCTTAATGGTGGAAGACAACCCGGCGATTTTAAAGTTCGGCGCCACCGTGCTGGAGCAGCTCGGCTATACCGTGCTGGCCGTGGATATGCCGGGTAAAGCACTGGAACTGGCGCGCTCGGGCCGGTACCGGATCGATCTGCTGCTCACCGATGTGATCATGCCAGACATGAACGGCCATGAACTGGCCCAGCAGGTCCAGGCAGTGATTCCCGGCATAAGGTGTCTGTACATATCCGGTTATACGGCCAACGCCATCAGCAACGGCGACCTGATCGGCAGGGACATCAGTTTTCTGGCCAAGCCTTTTTCCATTAGGGAACTGGCTGAAAAGGTCAGGGAAGCCCTGTCGTAAGCGGCGGTCAACGCTTCCTTCTTTTTTTATTTTCCCTTCAGCCTTACGCCCACGGCATTGGCATGGGCGTCCAGTCCTTCCACTGTGGCGATGCGCATGACATCCGCGGCTTCCGCCATAAAGGCTTCTTTTGAATAGGACACGATGCTGGTTTTTTTGAGAAAATGGCCGGTGGAAAGGGCCGAGGAGAACCGGGCGCACCCTGATGTGGGCAGGGTGTGGTTGGGGCCGGCCACGTAGTCGCCGATAGGCTCGGGCGTGTATCCGCCCAGAAACACGGCCCCGGCGTTGCGGATATGTTCCAGGTCCTCAAAGGGATACCGGGTATGCAGTTCCAGGTGCTCGGGCGCGAACCGGTTGGCCAGGGCAAAGGCGTCGCTTTTCTTTTTGACGACAAAAATGGCGCCGTAGTTGGAAAGGGCTTTTTCCGCGGTCTGGCCCCGGCTCAGGCCGGCCAGCTGGATTTTGATCTGTTGTTCCGTCTTTTTGGCAACAGTCTGGGATGTGGTGACCAGCACGGCGGCGGACAGGGTGTCGTGCTCGGCCTGGGACAGAAGGTCCGCGGCAATGTGGCCGGGGTCGGCGCCGCTGTCGGCAATGACCAGGATTTCGCTGGGACCGGCCACCATGTCGATGCCCACGGCGCCGGCCACTATTTTTTTGGCCAGGGCCACGTAAATGTTGCCCGGACCGGCGATCATGTCCACCCGGCCGACGGTTTTCGTCCCATAGGCCAGGGCCGCGATGGCCCAGGCGCTGCCGATTTTGTAAATTTCATTGACGCCGACCTTTTTGGCCGCCACCAGCAGGTGAGGGTTGACCGTGCCGTCCTTTCTGGGCGGGGTCACCATGACCACGCGCCGGACCCCGGCGGTTTTGGCCGGAATGGCGCCCATGATCACCGTGGACACAAGGGGGGTCTGGCCGCCGGTGGCGCCGGGCACGTAAATGCCGGCCGAGTCCACCGGCGTGATCTTCTGTCCCACCACCACGCCCGGCCGCTGGGCGCTGACCCAGGTTTTTTCCACCTGAAGGGCGTGAAAGGCGGTGACCTGGCGCACAGCCCGGTTTAAGGCCCGAAGAAAGGTCTTGTCCACCGCCTTTGCGGCGGCGTCAATCTCTTTTGGGGTGACGCGAAAGCCGGAAGCCTTGAGCGCGGGCGCGTCAAACCGCCGGGAGTATTTTTCCAGGGCACTGTCGCCGTTTTTCCGGACATCGTTAATAATGGCCGCCACCTGCCCAAACTGCTCCGGGGTGTAGTCCAGCCCGCGGTGAATGATCCGCTCCAGCCGTTTGGTGGCCGCCGCGGAACCGTATGTATAAATCTGCATGACCGTCCTTTTCAAATCCGATCCGCCGGGCTTTGAACAGCGGCGGCGGAAAACCTTAAATTCTCATTGACATATCAAAACAAATGGGGTTAATTCTGTTTTTTGTCGATTATACCAGAAAAACCGAGTGTGTAAACGGAGGTTGTAACATGTCGAAACGTATTTACAATTTTAATGCCGGGCCCGCTGTGCTCCCCTTGAGCGTACTGGAAGAAATACAGGCCACCTTTCTGGATTTTGCCGGAACCGGCATGTCCATCACCGAAGTAAGCCACCGGTCCAAACCCTTTGAAAATATTATTAACGATGCCATTGCCAGGGTGAAAAGACTTTTGGGCATCGGCGACGACTATCAGGTGCTTTTTGTTCAGGGCGGTGCCAGCCTCCAGTTTTCCATGGTGCCCATGAACCTTTTGCCCGCCGGCAAGTCCGCCGACTACGTGAACACCGGCACCTGGTCTACCAAGGCTATTAAAGAGGCTGAGATTCTGGGTAAAACCGTCCGGGTGCCCGCCTCGTCCAAAGACCGGAATTTCGCCTATATTCCCAAGAACGTCGAGTTTGACGCCAATGCCGTTTATGTGCACCTGACCTCCAACAACACCATCAAGGGGACCCAGTGGGCCGCTTTCCCCGACACCAAAGGCGTGCCCATTGTGTGCGACATGTCTTCCGACATTCTGAGCCGGCCCCTTGACATGAAAAAATTCGGCCTGATCTATGCCGGGGCTCAGAAAAACATCGGGCCTGCCGGCGTGTGCATGGTCATCATCCGCAAGGACATGCTGGAGAAGTCCGCTGACAACCTGCCTTCCATGCTGATGTACAAGACCTATGCCGAATCCAACTCCCTGTACAACACCCCGCCCTGCTTCACCATTTACGCCATCGACCTGGTGCTCAAATGGCTGGAGGAGAGCGTGGGCGGCCTTGTCAAAATGGAAACCATCAACAAGGAAAAGGCGGCCCTGCTTTACAACCTGTTTGACGCCAGCAGCTTCTATAAAGGAACGGCCGACAAGGACAGCCGTTCCCTGATGAACGTCACCTTCCGGCTGCCCTCCGAGGACCTGGAAAAACGGTTTGTCGAAGAGGCCACCAAAAACAGCCTGGGCGGGCTCAAGGGCCACCGTTCCGTGGGCGGATGCCGGGCCTCCATCTACAACGCCATGCCCGTTGAAGGCGTCAAGGCCCTGGTCGAATTCATGAAAGAGTTCGAAAAGAAAAACGGATAACCGGTTTTTGGCCGGAAGCGGTGACAGGACAACAGCATGAACGCAAAGGCGGCTTTAAGCCTCAAGCAGGATCTTTCGCTGGACATCGACGCGGTGTGCGGCCGTATTGCCGCCACCCAGCGCGGAAACGGCGAGATCCCCTGGTCCGACGGCGATAAAACCGACCCCTGGGACATGGTGGAAGCCGCCATGGGCCTGACCGTGGGCGGGCAACACGACCGGGCCCGGGCCGCCTACGCGTGGCTGGCGGAAAAGCAGCATGCCGACGGCAGCTGGTACGCGGCCTACCGGGACGGGGTTCCCGAAGACCGCACCTACGACACCAACATGAGTTCCTACATTGCCGTGGGCGCCCTGCATTATTACCTGGTCACCCGGGACCGGGCCTTTCTGGAGTGGATCTGGCCCACGGTGCGCGCCGGCATCGACTTTGCCTTGAGCCTTCAGACCCCCAGCGGGGAGATTCACTGGGCAAAGAGCCCCGAGGGCAAGACCGACCCCATGGCCCTGCTCACCGGCTCCAGTTCCGTTTACATGAGCCTGAAGTGCGCCCTGGCCGCGGCCCATGTTCTGGGTATCGACATGCCCCGATGGCGGTCCTCCCTGGCGCTTCTGGGTGACGCCGTGGCTAACCGGCCCCACCTGTTCAACGTCACCAAGTCCCGCTTTTCCATGGACTGGTTTTACCCGGTGCTGTGCGGCGCCCTTTCCGGAGAACCGGCCCAGCGGCGCATTGACAAGCACTGGAAGAAGTTCGTGGTCAAGGATGTGGGGGTGCGGTGCGTTTCAGACGAGCCGTGGATCACCATCGCCGAAACCTGCGAACTGGTGCTGGCCCTGTCGGCCATGGGAAACGAGGCCATCGCCAAGATGGTGTTCGGCTGGATCGCGGACCGGCGGTTTGACGACGGTTCCTACTGGTGCGGTTTCACCATTCCCAAGATCGTGATCTGGCCGGCCCAGAAGATCACCTGGACCAACGGCGTGGCCCTGCTGGCGGCGGACGCCCTTTATCATCTGACCCCGGCGAGCCGTCTGTTTTCCCATGACTTCTGGGATTCGGAATATTCGTTTCTGTTTGTCTGAAAAACCAGGCGTTCCCCAAGAGCTGACCCGTGCGAAAAGACCATCGTCCATATTA
>JBMORB010000453.1:0-5490 GCA_049320925.1 Thermodesulfobacteriota bacterium
ATCCGGATGTCATGCATCCGGGATAATGGGCAATTATTGTGCGACATCTGACAGGTGTCAATCCCAAAGTCGCCGGTGCCGAATGTGAGTTGGCCCACCGGGTCGAAACAGCCGGAAATTTTTCTTAAAACCCCATGAGCTTATTGATTTTTCATATGTATTGGGATATACGACTGAAGTGACAGTCATGCCGGGGGGTATGACAGCAGACCGCATGATGCAAGACTCTTTTTCGTGTGTCCCGACCTGTCATTACCGGCAGTATGGCCGGTGCTCCCGGGGCTGAAAACTGCTTTGACGCAGGCTGAATATGGGAAAACCGCTTAAGGTTCAGGAAAACATCGCAAAACTTTTTTTAGAAAACACCAGTTCCATGGTGTCGGTTTTCGACAGGGACGCCCATTTCCTTTATGTCAATACCCCCAACGAAATGACGCTGGGATACACGCCCTCGGAACTGCATGGCACCAATGCCTTTGACCTGGTCCATCCCGAGGACAGGGACCGGCTGGCCTCGCTGCTGGCCAGGGCGTTTGCCGGGGAAATAGACAAGATTCGAGATCTGCATTACCGGATTGTCAATAAACAGGGACAGGTCCGCCATATTCAGGCGACCTTTGACACCATCCGGGACGGCACTGGCCGCCTGGACAAGCTGCTCTGCGTGGCCGATGACATCTCCGACAAGGTGGAGATGGAGAACGCCTTTGCCCGGAGCGAGCAGCGGCTGCGCGCGGTCATGGACACGGCGCCCATCGCCATCGCCGAAGTCGATTGTCATGGCCGGTTTCAGTTTGTCAACGCGGCCTACTGCGAAACGTTTGAATATTCCGCCGAGGAACTTGAGGCCATGAGCGTCAGGGACCTGGCCGTGTCCGTGGAGAGCGGGGACCGCCTGATGTCCATGCTTGAACGCCTGGTCGCCGAACAGCCGGCGCCGGAGCGGTGGGAGGGCCGCAACCGGACCCGGTCCGGGAAAGTCCTGGACGTGGTGGTGGACTGGAACTACAAGAAAGATGAGCGGGGACGGGTCACCGGTTTTGTTACGGCCATCAGCGACATCACCGGGCAGAAAAAAATGTCCGAGGCCCTGGTCCAGAGCCGGCAGCGGTACCAGGCCATGTTCAATCACATCGCCTCAGGCGTGGTGGTTTACCAGCCCGTTAATAACGGCGAAGATTTTGTCGTTGTCGATTTCAACCGGACCGCTGAACAGATTGAGGGCATGGCCGCCGAAGCGGTGATCGGTCGCAGGGTTACTGAGATATTTCCCGGCATAAAGGAGATGGGACTGCTGGACGTGCTGGCCCGGGTCAGCGAAAGCGGCCGCCCCATGCATCACCCGGCCTGTTTTTATAAAGATGGTCGAATATCCGGATGGCGCAGCAATTATGTCTACCGGCTGGCCACCGGCGAGGTCGTGGCGGTCTACAATGACGAGACCGAGCGGGTGCGGGCCAGAGAGGCACTGCGGGAAAGCGAGTTGCGGTTCCGCGCCCTGGTGGAATATTCCGCCGACCATATCTTCATGCTCAACCGGGAAGGCGAATATCTTTTCAGCAACGAGCGGCTGGAACATTTCCCCCCGGGCCGTGGCGACAGCCCCATCGGCCGGCGGCTGGAAGACCTGTATCCCCCGGATCTGGCCGACCGGTACCGGCGGCTGGTGGCCCAGGTGCTGGCCAACGGCAGCGGCACCACCTTCGAGTATGAACGTGAGGGGGTTGAGGGTCTCAACTACTACGTGGAAACGCTTTACCCGATATACAAGGACGGCCAGCCCTGGGCCGTGGGCGGCATCTGCCGTGACGTGACCACCCGGAAACAGTATGAAAGGGAGCTGCAGCAGAAAACAGGCGAACTGGAAAAGGCGTTAAGGGAACTGCGGCAGGCCCAGCGGCGGTTCGTGGATCAGGAACGGCAGCGGGCCCTGTCCCAGATGGCCAGCGGCATCGCTCACGATTTCAACAACGCCCTGTCCTCGATTCAGGGCTTTTCCGACCTGCTGATCCAGTCGCCGGAAAAATTTTCAAACACGGACCTGGTGAAGCGTTACGTGGGCCTGATCAACACCGCGGCCCGGGACGCGGCCCAGGTGGTCCGGCGGCTGCGCAAGTTCTATCGGCCCAGCGACGAAGAGATCATCGAGCCGGTGGACATCAACCGCCTGGTCGAGGAGGCCGTGGCATTGACCGAGCCGGTGTGGAAACACAACTCCCAGGCCAGGGGCGCGCCCATCACCGTCCAGACAGACTTCCAGAAAGACCTGACGGCCAGCGGCAACCGCACGGAGCTTAACGAAGCCCTGACCAACCTGATTTTCAACGCGGTGGACGCCATGCCCCGGGGCGGGACCATACGTTTTACCACCCGCCGGGAAGAAGGGTGGGCCGTTTTGGAAGTGGCCGATACCGGCATCGGCATGGATGAAGCGGTGCGCCGTCAGTGCATGAACCCTTTTTTTACGACCAAGGGAGAGGCGGGCAGCGGACTGGGGCTGGCCACTGTCCAGGGCATCGTCACCCGGCACCACGGGCAGATTGAACTGGATAGTCAACCGGGCAGGGGAACCACTTTCATTCTGCGGCTTCCCGCGGCGACCCTGCGTGGAGAAAAGCGTCTGGCCACGGCCGAGGACGCCTTGAAAGGCGAGCGTTCCTCGCTAAAAGTGCTGGTGGTGGATGATGACGAGCACCAGCGGCTGCTGCTTTCCGAATACCTGAAGAAAGACCTTCATCGGCCGGAAACCGCGCAAAATGGAATTGAAGGCATGCAGAAGTTTGCCGACGGCTGGTTTGATCTGGTGATTACCGACCGGGCCATGCCTGAAATGAACGGCGACGCACTGGCGCGGAATATCAAGAAGGCCGCGCCCGGCAAACCGGTGATCATGGTGACCGGGTTCGGGGACATGATGGAGGCATCCGGAGAGACGCCGGCGGACGTGGACATGGTGCTGGCCAAGCCGATCTCCCTGGAACGGCTTCGCCATGCCATGCGCCGGGTGATGACCGGAACAACGGCGCCGTGAGCCATGAATGTAAGGAGTTGTTATGGCAACTGTACTGATCGTTGACGATGAACCCATGCTGGGCATGCTGCTGTCCGAGACCGTTTCCCAGGAGGGGTGGACTCCGGTGTGTGCCGGCTCCCCGGCCGAAGCCAAAAAAATCATCGGCACGCGGGAGTTTGACGTGGTGCTGCTGGACATTCAGCTCCCTGACGGCAGCGGCCTGGAGGCCCTTCCCTCGTTTGTCAATGTAGTGGGGGCGCCGGAAGTGATCATCGTCACCGGTTACGGCCATCCGGATGCCGCGGGCCTGGCCCTGGAGCACGGGGCATGGGACTATGTGGAAAAGCCCATCAACATCAAGAAGATCATTCTGACCATCCGGCGGGCGCTGGAATTCCGCCAGGCCAAGATGGCCGGCAAAAAGAGCCGCATCCTCAAGCGCAACGGTATTGTAGGCGCCAGCCAGGCCATCAGCGAGAGCCTGGAGCAGATGGCCCAGGCCGCGGACGGGGACCACAGCGTTCTTCTGTCCGGCGAAACCGGCACCGGCAAAGAGCTGTTTGCCAGGGCCATTCATCTCAACGGCCAGCGGGCGGATTTCAATTTCGTGGTGGTGGACTGCACGGCCTTAAGCGAAACGCTTATTGAAAGCAGCCTTTTCGGCCATGTGAAGGGAGCGTTCACGGACGCGGGCCGGGACCGGGACGGACTGATCAAACTGGCCAACCGGGGGACCCTGTTTTTAGACGAAATAGGTGAATTGCCTCTTGAGATTCAGAAGAAATTTTTGCGGGTGCTGGAGGAAAAGCAATTCCGGCCCGTGGGCAGCACCACGGAAATCAAGAGCGACTTCCGTCTGATTTCCGCCACCAACAGGGACTTGGATGAAATGGTCAGAAACGGCACGTTCCGCAGTGATCTGCTGTACCGGGTCAAGGCCCAGAACATCGTGCTGCCGCCCCTGCGCAACCGGAAGGAGGATATATCGGAACTGGTTTCCTATTATATTAGTAAAATATGCCGCCGCATGGGCATTGACATCAAGACCGTGCATCCGGAATTCATGCAGTGCCTCTACGAGTATCCATGGCCGGGCAATGTCCGGGAACTGGTCAATGTGCTGGACCGGGTCATCTGCTCGGACCGGACCGCGCCGGCCCTGTTTCACAAACACCTGCCCCTGGAGATCCGGGCCGCCGTTATCCGCAGGCAGGCCGGGTCAACCGGTGTTCCGGACGCGACGGAACGGACGGCAAAAGCGCTCCCCGCGGCGGCGCAACCCAAGTCGGTTGATCAGCACCTTGAGAGCTGGCAGGATTTCAGGAAAACGGCTCTGGAAACGGCGGAAAAAGACTATTTTGAGCGTCTCCTGACCGCCACCGGCGGCGACATCAGCCAGATGGTTAAAATCGCCGACATGAGCAAGTCGAGAATCTATGGTTTGATCAGCAAGCACGATCTTACCGTGAAAAAATAGCCCGGCCTTTTTCTCGGGGCGTCAGCCCCTCCTCTATTTTCTCCCTGTCACTCATGGCCTGCCTTAAAAATGTGCCGGGTGCCTTGCATTGCCGGCACCTTTCGTTTATCCATAATTCTTAATTAATCATAATATGTTATTTTGTATAAGAATCTTATTAATGTCAGTACATATTTTTATTCGATGGTGAATAGAAAAAAGAACTATCACAGTAAAAATAAAAATCACATTTGACATCTATCATTGTAACTGATAGTAAGTTTGAAAATTTTTAATAAACACGGTTTTTCCCGGGGGGGGTAATGCGCAAAACCGCTTCGTGGTTCATCGTTTTTCTGTTTGCCGGTTTATTCTCTGCGCCACTGTTGCTGGCCGCGAATTTGAAACTTGACAGCCTTAAGGGAAAGGCCGGGGACACGGTCACGTTTACACTTTCCGTCCAGGGCGCTCCCAATACGGTCAAAGCCTTTGTCCTGGATATTGATTATGATTTTACCGTTCTGACTTACCAGGGGTTGAACAGGGGAGCTCTGACCCGGCAAAGCTACCCGATGTTTAGTGCAAACAACCGGCTGCCCGGATCCATACGGATGGGTGCCGCGGAACCCGAATCTCCCGGAATTGTCGAGGGGAGCAGCGGTAGCGTTGCGTATCTGGTATTCAAGGTGATCGACAACAGATCCAGCACGCTTAGGATTTCCAGGCTGAAGGATGATTTTTACGGGTGGACAACGCAGTCGGGCAGTTTTCAGCCGGTTTCAAAGGAAGATGAAAAAGACAAGGACAAAAAGGAAAAGGAAGATAAGGCGGCAAACGATGCGGCGACCGACTTGAACGGAGGGGAAGGTGCCTCGTCACAGGACCCTGTCATCAATCCAGCCGCCAGGCGGGGAGACATGTTTGACGGTGAAGATGGATATGCCCCCGGAGTTGTCTCCCCCGATGCCCCCTACGACCGGGGTACGGATCCGTCGCAGCCCGGAGAGTCGCCGGACCCGCT
>JBMORB010000454.1:0-5485 GCA_049320925.1 Thermodesulfobacteriota bacterium
CCCTGGGGCTTGCTTAACACCGCCAGATGAAACAGCCCCGCCACCTCCCGGTCCGTCAAACCCGTGCGCAGCGGGGTTTTGATGTCCACAAAACGATCCGACAGCAGGCAGGGCCGTAATTTACCGTCGGCCGTCAGCCGAAGCCGGTTGCAGGTGGCGCAAAAATGCCGGCTCACCGGGCTGATAAAGCCGATCTCCCCTTTGGCGCCGGCATATTTAAACCGATGGGCGATGTTGCTGGTATCCGATGTCTGAACCGGTATCAGTCGGCCGCCGGCCTCCACCCGGGCACGGATCTCGGGCATAAGCATCTGCCGGTACTGGTCCAGATGATACCGGGACGAAGGCATGTATTCGATAAACCGGATGTGCAGTGGAAAGGACCGGGTCAGTTCGGCAAAACGGGTTATCTCATCGTCGTTGATGTCCCTCATGGCCACCACATTCACCTTTACCGGCGAAAAACCCGCTGCCAGGGCCGCCATGATGTTTTCCCATACCGGGTAAAACACGTCCCGGCCCGTGATCAGCCGGAACTTGTCTCTTTTGAGGGAGTCCAGGCTGATATTCAGGCGCCGGATACCCGCGGCCCTGAGCGTGTCCAGGTACTGGTCCAGAAGCAGGCCGTTGGTGGTGACCGACACATCGGAAATCCCCGGCGTCGCGACCACCTGTTGAATAAAGGAGCAGACATCCTTGCGGACAAACGGCTCACCCCCGGTGATCCGGATCTTGGTGATGCCCAGACCGGCCCCGACCCGGATCAGCCGAAGGATCTCCTCGTAGGAAAGAATTTCCGCCGATGGAAAATATTCGACAAAATCCCATCGCCGGCAATACAGACAGTTAAAGTTACAACGGTCGGTCACCGAAACCCGAAGGTAGTTGAGCTGTCTGCCGAACCGGTCCTTAAGAAGATTAAATCCCATTGACACACCCCGCTGTATGAAAATAGCAGAAAGTTGGACTTTTCACTTTTAACTTGACAAATGCGCCTTGTCAAGCTTTTTATAGCAGGCAGAAAGTTAGGAAAAGCTGTTCTTATTGAATGTGGATCTGGCCTTTTGTTTTGATAACAAACTAAAAATATTTGTTTTTTAAACAAAACAAAACAATTGACACCCAAGAGCAAAAACTGTAAAGTAAAAAGGCATTGTTTGCAGTTTTCAGGTGAAAACCACTTTAAGGGATCTTTGCTGCGATGCCCAGGCAACCTAAAACAATAAAAAACAAGACAGCCCCAAAACCCATGAAAATGAAGGAGCTGTCCGAGGCCACCGGTGTAAACAGCGCCACGATCCGCTACTACATCAATCAGGGCCTGCTGCCCCAGCCGCACAAAACCCATAAAAACATGGCCTATTATGACGAGCGGTACATCGCCCTGGTCAATCTGGTCAAAAAACTTCAGAAAGAATATTTTCTGCCCCTGGATGTGATCAAACGGGCCATCGACGAGGTGGGACACGAACGCGCGCCTTACATGGTGCAGGAAATCGTTGAAAAACTGGTCCAGGAAAAAGAGGGGACCTGGTCCGGGCCGACTGACACGGAAAGCCAGAAAACCATGACCCGGGCGGAGCTGGTGGCAGCCGCCGGTCTTGACCCCAAAGATTTTGACGCGGCCGTCAACGCCGGATTTCTTTTACAGGACGAAGACGGAAACTTTGACAGGGAAAACATTCAGGTGGCCATGCTGCTGGCCCAGATCCGCGGCCAGCTCACGGAAGAAAAGGGGTTTTCATCCGACTTCTTCATCATGCACTTCAGAACCCTGGAGGCCCTGGTCAACAAGGAGCTTTCCCTTTTCATGAACAACCTCCAGAACGGCAGCCTCTCCCTTGATGAAGTCAACCAGTATGCCCACAAGTCCTTTGACCTGTTTCACAGACTCTCCCCCATTCTTCACAAGCGGCTGATCAACAAGAAGATCAAGGACTCCCTGAACCTGTAAACGACAAAGCAAAAAGCCCCATATCTGCAGAGAAAAGCAAAGACTCCCTGAACCTTAAAAAGCCTCGTAAACCATCCGTTGTGGATGGCAAAATAAAAAGTTCAAGATCAAGGCGTCGCAAATTCCGAGGAACGAGGCGTGCTGGTGGTACGCCGCAGTGACGAGGGGTGCCGCGCAACGCAGATATTGGGCTTTTTACAAAGCCATCACCACTTTTCGGCCGAACTTCTGAATCACCGGCGTCCCGGTGCCGTGGCGGACGGCCCGGATCGTCTCCTTTGCATCCACCGGCACGGTCCCGGCCAGCAGGTGGACCGGCAGTCCGGTAAATGCCTCCTTAACCAGCGGTGTGCTGGGCCCCAGCAGCACGGTTCGCACACCTGCGCCCACATGGCCAAGAACGGCTTCGGTGGTGTTGTTCAGCAGCGTGGTGGCGGTAAGCATCAGCACATCGGCCCAGTTGCCCATTTTCTTATAAAAAGCGGCTTCATCACCGACTCCCTTGCCGGTGTCCAGCAGCTCCAGTTCCGCCTCCTTTTCCCGGATCAGCCTGATCAACGGGGCAAAGGCCCCCACCATGGCCACGTGCGTGCCCTTTCCCACACCCAGGTGCTCCAGCAGATCGTTGTTGTCCGGCGACTGGGCAAAGGAGATGGCGGCGGCATGATTCAGCGCATTGATCGCGGCCAGGGCCTGGGTCCGCCGGATCGGGTTGTCCGACAAAATATGTTCAACCAGGCCGATGGCCGGCTTTCCTTCGGGGTTTTCATACTCCTTCTGCACCATGCAGGTGGTCTTGCCTTCAAAGAAGGTGTAGGCAATGCCGATGCCGCCGTCTTCCGTGGCCACGGCCGTGTATCCCAGGCCCATGCACAGATGGGTAACCAGGGTTTCTTTTGCCTTGTGTTCAAACAGCTCAAACAGCGTCGCGTTGATCTTCATGGGTTCTCTCCGAGTTTAAACACCCGCTGGTACGGCACATAAGTAGCCGTGTGCATGGTGCCGGCAAGAGGGGTTAATCCTTTTCCGGCGGGATGAAAAAGACTGTACGGGTGGTTTTTTCACCGACAAAGCCGTTGAAAAGCACTTCCAGGATTACGGGTACCTCATCGATCAGGGAGTAGTCCATGCCGCATCGAAACCATTTCTGAACAACTCCGTCAATGAACCCCATGATCCCATAGAAAACCGTGTACAGATTTGTTGTTTTCAGCTCTTTGTCCCGATTGAGGGAGACCAGCCGCTCTTTAAAAAGCGGCAGGCGGGATATCACATAATCATAAAACATGACGGTTCTGCCGGTTTGGCCGTACATGGCTTGAGTTTGAATGATTCGGTAGAGTTTGTGGTTATTGGAAATAAAAAGTATCCACGCCTCGATCATTTCCTGAACCATCTGAAGGATATCAATATCCTTTGATGTGATTGTGCTGATACGCTCTACAACTTCCTGAAATGCTTTTCGGAGAAGTTCGTCAAGGATCTCTTCTTTGCTTTTAAAATAGCGGTACACGGACCCTTTGCCTATTCCCGCGGTTTCCGAGACTTTATCGATGGTGGCCCGATGGAAACCGTCTTCGGCAAACACATCAATGGCAGCCGCGAAAATCCGCTGCCGCATTTCATCGGCCGCGCCCTTCTTTTCTACCGCTGTTTTCTGCGGTTCCGGAAGTTCACTGACAATATGCTTCAGGCAGTCAACAGATACGGAAATATTTTCCAGACCGTACAGAGAAGATTCGTTTATCGCGATTTTAAAGAGTTTCAGCGAGGGTTCGGCAATGCCCTTCGCCCTAAGATAGTCAAGGATCTCATTAAGGTAACCCGACAACCACTCTGTGGCCGGTTGAATAAAGCCGTCTGATGGATTGCCTTCCTTGAGCGCTTTTAATTTTTCATGAAGCGCCTGCTTGAATGCGATTTCATCAAGCTGCCCGGCAGATGAAAAGTATTTTCCAACTTCAGCGTACAGATCAAACTTACGGCCGCCGGATTTTTCAAGAATGACGGTTTTTTTGTTCATGGCATACTACCTTATCGTTTCACCATAAAAGGTCAAGGGTTTCCAACCCGAACCGGTCATGAAAGTTTTCGACATTTGTAAATTTTTGGTTCATCTCCCGATTAGTGGTAATAAACGATTTGCATATTGTTCAGTCCTATCGATGGTTTTGCAAGGGGCCAAGGGTTCAAGGATTCAAGTGGTCAAGTAAAATACTATAAAAAAAGACTTTACAGACACCTAAACGTTCGGTTTATCTGTTGAAATAAGGATATCATTAACCAGCGAGTAAACCTCCTTTGTGATAACCATAAAACAAAAATAAAACCGATACAGGCCATGATAAATCGCTCAACAACAAACACTTGGACCCTCGACCCCTTGAATCCTTGAATCCTGTGTACCCACTAAATTTGAGAAGACCCAAATTTTATATAAAACACAAACTGTCATGAACGCCTTGAGGATAAAAACTGCATGAAAACTCAGGGTCAATGCCTTCGCTCTTTGTTGTGGCGATCACCCATATGAAGCACATCCAGCTCAGGAACGGTGTCTCGGACTTTTACCAGCCGAATGGCTTCATTTTCGCAGGCCATCACACACACGCCGCATCCCAGGCATTCAGACTCATTTAGGGCGATAAAATTATCGGAATAATCATCATTATGGGGTTTGTGATGATACAGGGCGTTTACCGGACATTTGTACACACACGTCATGCAGAGATTACACTCCTCGTTTTTTATGACAGGCTGAAAATTGGATTTTGCTATTCCCTGCTGACCGCGTGTCCGCAAAACACCTTGCAGGATAAAGCAGCAGCACGGGCAGCAATTGCATATCATGCCGGACAT
Source organism: Thermodesulfobacteriota bacterium (assembly GCA_049320925.1). GTDB lineage: Bacteria > Desulfobacterota > Desulfobacteria > Desulfobacterales > Desulfosudaceae > Desulfosudis. The sequence goes on from JBMORB010000454.1 coordinate 4,814, forward strand.
TTGTTCTCCAAACACCCGATTATTGGTGGTGCAATGAACCAGACCCGCCTCGGCAGAGCGCTGAAGCACATTCACGGCTTCTTCGTGGGTGATGCGCCGTCCGATACCTTTTTCAACCCAGTATTCAGCAACGCGGTCAAACACCAGGCAGACATCCTTTGGCTTGTCGCAGCGGGGTTTGCCGTCCTGCATGGCAGCGTGATCACGGCACGCACAGTCACCAACCGCAATATACTGAGCTGAGCTTATATATTCCGACGCGATCTCAAATGGAAGGATTCGGGTTCTGGCATCCACGCGCTTTTCAATATTTATTGTCCGTTTCACCGGGGGCTCTGCGGGAAGCACCCGGAACCATGGATAATTTGACGAATTAAATGCTTCAGGTACAAAGGTTTCAAAAAAATAGTCATCCAGCAGTTTGAGGATATCCTTTTTTTTCTCAAACGGATCATTCTCGCTCATGGTATAAAATTCATAAATACCTGGAATAAAAGGAGGAAGACTGTAAAGCCGTTCACCATTATCCCCATTTTGAAAAAAAAGCGTTCCCTTTTTCACCATATTATCAAAAAGCGCTTCTATGTCTTCTTTGTTTCTGCCGGTAATTTCGACTGTCCTTTTTATCGGCTCCATGTGCATATATGGGGTCCCAAAATGTCCGAGAAGTTC
>JBMORB010000455.1:0-5480 GCA_049320925.1 Thermodesulfobacteriota bacterium
CTTCATCTCCGCCCCCGCCGCCTGACGGGATATCCTCTTCTTCATCCTCGTCAAGGGAAAGCTCAAAATCCCCGGATGACTCCTCAGGCAGAGACTTACCCGCATCCTCAACCTCCAGATCCAGGTCTTCATCCAGCCCGAAACTCAAATCTTCCTCTTCCAGAGAAAAATCTTCTTTTTGTTTCCGGTCGGTCTTTTTAGGGGGCGCGGAAGCGGCTTTGGTTGCCGCGGGAGCCGGTTTTGCGGCCTTGGCCGGGGCTTTGGGCGGAGCGGGAGCCGGCTTTGCCTTGGGAGGAACAGGGGCCGGTTTTGCCGCGGCTGCCGCAGGCTTGGCAGGAGCGGCGGGAGCCGGCTTTGCGGGGGCCTTGGGTTGGGGCCTGGGGGCTTCGGCCTTTTTAACCGGTGGCGCCATTTTCTGCTGCGGCTCTGACGCCGGGGGATATGCCCGGAAGACATGCTTGCATTTCGAGCATCGGACCTTGGAGCCCTGGGGCTTTACCAGTCTGTCGTCCAGCATAAAACTGATACCGCACTGTTCGCAGGTAATGATCATTCCACATCCTCGTGTTTTGTTTGGTTCAGGGCGTATTCCTTCAGGCGATAGATCCCCTTCAGATTCCGATATAATCCGTTCCAGTCCAGCCCGTAGCCGACAAGAAATCCTTCCTTCACCACATGCCCGCTGTAGTCCACCCGGATGTCATGGGTCCGCCGCTGCTGCTTGTCCAGAAGCGCGCACAGCCGGATGCGGGCCGGCGAAAACGCCTCCAGATGATTCAGCAGGGCGCAGGCCGTGGCCCCGGTATCGATAATGTCTTCCACCACCAGCACCTGCCTGTCTTTTATATCAGACTCGAGCGGTTTTGTTAACTCAATCTTACCCGAAGGAACGGTTTGCGCGCCATAACTCGCGGCCCCCAGAAAATCAACTTCGACGGGTATGGTCAGGGCACGGATCAGATCGGCGAAAAAAACAAATGCCCCCTTGAGCACACAGACCGCCACAACTCCCTTTTCCCCGAAATCCGATGAAATCGTTCGGCCCAGAGCGGCCACGGTTTCCTCCAGTTGATTCGCAGACAACACGGGAACAATTTCGGGTATGTGCAAATTGGTTTCCACCTTTTCCGGCCGGCGGCCCACCGCTTACCGGCCTTATCGCTACCGTTTCTTTTCCCTTACTCTGAACAAATGGATTTGTCAATATCTTTGAGTCATTATGCCTCCGCCACCGGGAACTCTCCAGGCCGGCTTTCATGGTGAAACTTAAAAATTCACGGATGGCCGACAGCGAAGCGGAGAGATGCTGATGGCAGAACCATAAAATACGGATTTGCCTGCAACGGGGCCAGCCGGCGACTTTGGCGGAATAAAAGACAGGTTCTTGATGCAGCCGCGCTATTAAGGATGCATGCAAGACCCGGACTACAGGCCAGTCTCGGCCAGGGCTTCCACCAGCTGTTTCTGCTTATCGGTCAGCCGGGAAGGCATCTCCACGTGAATCTCCACGTACAGATCACCCCGGCCCCCGCCTTTCATGTGGGGGATCCCCTGCCCGGCCAGCCTGAGTTTGCTTTTGTGTTTTGTTCCGGCTGGTACTCGCAGACTCAATTCTCCCCCGTCCACGCCGGGCACCATGACCTTGACACCCCGAATGGCGTCGGTCAGTTTGATGGATTTGGCAAAATAAAGATCATAGCCGTCCACGTCGAAAACAGGGTCCTTGACCAGGCTGGCCTGGATATACATGTCGCCGTCCGGACCGCCGAACCGGCCGGGGTCTCCCTTGCCCGCCAGGCGGATCCTTTTCCCGGAGACCATGCCTTTGGGAATCTTCACGTTGACGGTTTCGGTTTTCCCGCCATGGCGCAACGATATGGCCTTGGTGGTGCCGGACACGATCTCCTGAAGCGTAACCGGCAGTTCATAAACCACATCCTCCCCCTTCATCGGGGCCCGCTGCCGGGAACCACCGCCAAAAGGGGAGCCGCCGTCAAATGAAAAACGGGCGCCTCCTCCTTTTCCCCCTCCGGTGAAAAAACCGCCGCCGCCGCCAAAGCCGAACTCCCTAAGGATATCGGAAAAATCGAACCCCCGGAAGATGTCCTCCTGGGAGTATTTCTGGTGGAACCCGCTGGCGCCATAGGTGTCGTACTGCTGACGCTTTTCCTTGTCCTTGAGCACGGCATAGGCTTCACTGATCTTCTTGAACTTCTCTTCAGCCTCTTTTTTATCGCCCTTGCTGTGGTCCGGATGATACTTCATGGCCAGCTTCCGATAGGCCTTCTTGATCTCCTCGTCGGTGGCCGTTTTGCTCACACCCAGAATTTTATAGTAATCGGTTTCAGCCATTTCCTGTTCACCTCACGATCGTCGTTCCATAGAAATATCGCATATTCTGAAAATATTATGGTTAAAGATAATCCGTGTCCTTCTTCCTGTCAACCCGAACACCGCTGCTGCGCCGCCTGAGCAGTAAATGCCGTGTCCGGCTGCCGTTCCATGGAGACGTATGACCCGCCCGATGGACTGACCTGCGTTTTCCATACATTTTAAAGGGGGTTGGAAAGATTTTCCTCTTGACGCAGGGCCGTTATTTGTTTATTACGATGCGGAAGGCAGAAAAACGTCATACCAACGACTTGTAAACTCCGGACCGACGACGAAAATGATGCCTGAACCCACGGGGGCCACAGCGGCGGCGCAGCAGATACGGAAACGTCATTTCCTGATGAGCGCCGTCACTTACCTGATCATCGGCACGCTGCTAGCCTTTTTGCAGCGCGGCAGTTTTCTGAATGTCACGCCGGGGCTTCTTTATTCCCTTCTGGGCGTGGCCCTGATCGCCAATATCGCGTTCTATGTGCTTATCTCCACGGGCTTCAGCACCCGGCTCAACGATCCCAGCCTGACCCTTCCCCAGATGGCCACGGCCATCACCCTGCTCATGGCCCTGACCTACATGGCCATCGAACTTAAAGGATTAATCCTCACCGCCTACCTGCTGATCTTTCTGTTTGGCACCTTTTACCTTCAGGTCCATCAGTTCCTCATTCTGTCGATCTTTACCGCCGCAGGCCATGGGCTGGTCATTTTTCTACGGGCGATCTCATCTTCCCGCCCGATTCACCTTCAGACCGAACTGACGTACTGGATGGCCCTGCTGGCCATCCTTCCCTGCTTCGCCGTTCTGTGCGGAGAGGTGAGCCGGCTTCGCAAGAAGAGCTATGCCACGCATAAAAAACTGAAGGCCTCCGAGGCCCGCTACCGGGGGCTTCATGACAATATGACCGACGCGTCGGTACTGCTGGATCCCCATGGCCAAATCCTCACGGCCAACACGGCGTTTTTAAACATGACCGGCATCAACGATGCCCGCGACCTGCGCAGGCATCCGTTTGCCGATCTGCTGTGTCCTGAAGACAGGCCGGCATGGGAATCACGGCTGTCAGCCAGTCGGCCTGGCGATGAAGCGCTGGTCTATATAAAAATGATCTCCGGGGATAAGCAGGTCCGGCAAATGGAATGCAAGGTCTGCCGCGTTGACACCCGGGATGACGCTGCCGGCCTGCTGATCACCCTGCGTGACATGAGCGGCAAACAGAAACTGAAACAGCAGATCGCCGACTCCTACAAGGAACTGGAACAGGCCAAGGCGTTTACCATTCTGGGGCTGGCCAAGCTCACCGAATTCCGGGACAAGAATACGGGCGACCACCTTTCGCGGATTCAGGGGTACACCCGCATCCTGGCCGAACGGCTGTCTTCCCATCCGAAATACGCAAGCCATATCACGCGCCGGTACATCGAGGACATATCGGTTTCATCCATCCTTCACGACATCGGCAAGGTGGGACTGCCCGACGCCATTCTTTTCAAGCCGGGTCCGCTGACCGAAACCGAGTTCGAAATCGTCAAAAAACACGCCCTGCTGGGCGGAGAAGCCATCGAAAAGACCGAGGGCCTGATTCAGGGGGAATCTTTTCTGAATCTTGGCAAGATCATCTCCTACTATCATCACGAACGGTGGGACGGCTCGGGCTACCCCTTCGGCCTGGCCGGGGAGGAGATCCCCCTGGCGGCCCGGATCGTGGCACTGGCCGATGTATATGACGCCCTGACCACCCGGCGCATATACAAGGACGCCATCTCCCACCAGGAGGCAAAGTCGATCATCGTGGAGGGAAGAGGCAGACACTTCGACCCCGACGTGGTGGACGCCTTCTGCGCGTGCGAGGACCAGATTCAGACCCTTTCCCGAAAGGCGGCATGACCCATGCGGGCGCTTTTTCCCCACGACGGACACGACCAGGCCCTGCGCATGCAGCGGTTTTTCATGGCCGCCGCCTCCTATGCCGTCTGCATCGGCCTGCTTTACTATTTCCTGTTCCAGGGCCAGTTCGGCCTTTCCCTGCGGATGTCCGTCATTCTCACCGTCGTCTGCGCGGTTTACAACATCGGCGTTTTCGCCCTGCTGCGCACCGGCATCAACAAACGGCTTTCCGATCCCAGCCTCACGCTGCTCCAGATCATCGTGGCGCTGGGTTTTCTCCTGTGCGTGACCTTTTATATTGACGCCCACCGGACCGTGCTGCTTCCCTTCTACCTGGTGATCTTCGTGTTCGGCGTTTTTCAGCTCAAGGTCCGCGATTTTCTGCTGATGACCCTGCTCACCCTCGCCGGATACGGGTTCGTCATCTTCATGCTTTATTACCACCGGCCCGAAAGGATGACCCTTTCCCTGGAAATCACCAACTGGATCATTCTGGCCACCGTGCTGCCCTGGTTTTCCATCGTGGGCGGTTATATCAGCAATCTGAGAACCACCATTCACTCCGTCAACGACGAATTGCGGGACTCCATGCTGCGATACAAGAGCCTGTTTGAGAACATGCTCGATATCGTTCTGGTCGTGGACGCCCAGCACCGGGTCCTGATCGCCAACCCTCTGTTCTATGCCACCACAGGGATTTCGCCGGAAAACGCCACTGTCTATTGCAAGGCCTTTATTCACCCGGAAGACCTGCCCAGGGTGGAAAAAGGACTGCTGGCCAGACTGCCCGAGCAGGAGCTGATCACCGACTTTCAGTTCAGGATCAAAGACCTGGCCGATAACGCCCTGTATGTGGAGTGCAACGCCCGGTGCATTAAAAATGAAGGCCAGATCATGGGCATGCAGCTGATGCTCCGGGATATCACCCAGCGCAAGCGACTGGAAGACGAGCTGCGCAATTCCTACGATCATCTGAGCAACACCCGGGAGGTCACCATCATGGGTCTGGCCAAGCTGGCCGAGTACAGGGACAAGGCCACCGGCGGACATCTGGAGAGGCTCCGCGAATACTGCCGGATTCTGACCCAGGAGGTGGCAAAACATCCGGCGTACAGCGACTACATCACGGAAAAATACATTGATGCCTTATATCTTTCCTGCATTCTTCACGACATCGGCAAGGTGGCTATCCCGGATGCCATTCTGC
>JBMORB010000456.1:0-5465 GCA_049320925.1 Thermodesulfobacteriota bacterium
ATGCAGAATGGTGTCCTTGACGCGCAGGTTGGTGCCCAGGATCTCAAACGCCGCCACCCGGCCGCCGCCCACCTTGGGCAGCAGGCGCTGGCACACCACCCACCGCAGGGTCTCGGCCAGGCGGATACGGATCTGCTGTTCCTCCTCCACATCGAACATGCCCAGAATGCGGTTGATGGTCTGTCCGGCGTCCACCGTGTGCAGGGTGGTAAAGACCAGGTGGCCGGTCTCGGCGGCCCGCAGACCGATTTCAATGGACTCCTTGTCGCGCATTTCACCCACCAGGATGACCTTGGGTGCCTGGCGCAGGGCGGCCCGCAGGCCGTTGAGAAAGGAGTCAAAATCAGTGCCCATCTCCCGCTGGTTGAAGGTGGCTTTTTTATGGGGATGCATGTATTCCACCGGGTCTTCCAGGGTGACCACGTGAACCGACCGGCTCTCATTGACCTCCTCCAGAATGGCGGCCAGGGAGGTTGATTTACCGGTGCCGGTGGCGCCGGTAAAGAAGATGATGCCGTTGAGTTCCGTGGCTATCTGTTTGAAGATGGAGGGCAGTTCCAGGCTTTCGATGGTGGGAATGGTCGATTCCAGGCGCCGCAGCACGATGGAATACTGGCCGGTCTGGGAAAATACGTTCACGCGGAACCGGGCTTTGCCGGGCAGGGCATAGGAGAGGTCGCAGGATCCGTGGTTGAGCAGCATCTCGGTGAGCCGCCGGTCCCCCTCCATCAGGGTCAGGGCGAAAAACTCCGTCTGGAACGGGGTCAGCGGTTTATATCCATCCCCCAGGTCCACGGGAATCAGCTCGCCCGAACTCTCCACTTGGAAAGGTTTTCCTACGGTGAGGTTGATATCGGACACGTTTTCATACGAGTCCAGCAGCCGGGTCAAAATATGATCGATTTCCGTTTTCAGCATGAACCTTCTCCCGTCGAGACTATGCTTCGGTAAAGTCTTTAGGCGGCGCTTTCAAGAATCCCCTGAACTGGGCCTTGTCGTTGGCCTTGGCATATGCCTCGTCCGCGCTGACCCATCCCTTGTGGTAGAGTTTCATGATGGCGTCGTCCAGCAGCTGCATGCCGTATTTCTTTCCGGTCTGCATCATGGACGGCAGCTGGTGGGTTTTGGATTCACGGATCAGGTTGCGCACCGCCGGGGTCGCCACGAGGATCTCCGGCGCCACGCACCGGCCAATCTTGTCGATGCGTTTGAACAGCACCTGGGAAATGACGGCCCGAATGCCGTCGGCCAGGGTGGAGCGAATCTGGGCCTGCTGTTCGGCCGGAAACACTTCGATGATACGGTCCACGGTCTTGGCCGCGCTGGTGGTGTGCAGGGTGCCGAACACCAGGTGGCCGGTGGCCGACGCCTCGATGGCCAGGGAGATGGTTTCCAGGTCGCGCATTTCACCCACCAGGATGATGTCCGGGTCTTCGCGCAGGGCCCCGCGCAGGGCCGCGGAAAAGGACTTGGTGTGAATGCCCACCTCCCGGTGGCTGACGATGCAGCTCTTGCTTTCGTGCACGAATTCGATGGGGTCTTCAATGGTGATGATGTTGTCCCGCCGGGTCCGGTTGGCCTCGTCCACGATGGCGGCCAGGGTGGTGGATTTACCGCTGCCCGTGGGGCCGGTGATCAGCACAAGTCCCCTGGGCAGGGAGGCCAGCTTGGGAACCACGGGGGGAAGGCCCAGCTGCTCGGCGTTGAGAATGGTGCTGGGGATTTCCCGGAACACGGCGCCCACGCCGTTCCGCTGCATGAAAAAGTTGACGCGGTACCGGGCCAGGCCCTGAATTTCGTAACCAAAGTCCACGTCCCCGGTTTCTTCAAATACCTTGACCTTTTCCTCGGGCGCGATTTCATAGAGCATGGCCCGGAGTTCGTCGTTTTCCAATACCTTATATTTTACCCGCTCAATATCGCCGCGGACCCGAAGCGCGGGCTGCAAGCCGCTGAGCAGGTGCAGGTCCGAGGCCCCCTGCTCGTGCATCAACCTGAAAAACGCATCAATTTTCGCCATGGTCTCCTCCGAAGTGCGGGCACGGATGCTGCCGGAAGTATTTGTTTCGCATTATATAACGCATTTCGCGATACCGCTCAACCCATTCGCTGGGCCATCATGAACAGGCTGTTCACAACAAACGACTGCAGGAAAACAATACCGAGAATCACGATGACCGGTGAAAAATCGATGCCGCCGTAAACCGTGGGCACAACCTTCCGAATCCGGTAGAGAACCGGCTCGGTCAGGTTGCGGATAAACCGGACAATGGGGTTGTAAGGATCCGGGCTGACCCAGGATAAAATCGCCTGGGCGATGATGACGTACATGTAAAGCGTCAGCACGATGTTGAGCACCTTGGCGACGGCGACCAGAAAATTTGAAAGTATGAACATGCGGCAAACCGTTTTTCGCAAAGAAAAAAATAATGAACCGGGCCGGTTTTACAGACATATAATGTAGATGGATCACGGTCAATAGTCAAGGCCAAAGCCCTGATGGGCGGCGGTGAAAACGTCCGAAAATCCTGTGTGTCCGGACCGGCTGACTGAACAGCGGGCCGGTCCGGATACTTTTTCGGGCAGCGCCGGTCCGGTTATTTGAGTTCCGACGTGCAGTTTGGGCAGCGAGTCGCCTTGATGGGGATGGCGGTAAAGCACTTGGGGCAATCTTTTGTCGTGGGAGCGGCCGCCGGCGCCTCTTTTTTAAAGCGGTTCATCTGCTTGATCATCATGAAGATGGCAAAGGCCACGATGATAAAATCCAGGATCGTGTTGATGAACAGACCGTATTTGATGGTCACGGCCGCCGTGTCGGCGGATGCTTCCCGGAGGGTAACGGCCAGTTCCGAGAAATCCACGTTTCCCAGCAGCAGGCCGATGGGCGGCATGATGACGTCATTGACCAGCGAGCTGACGATTTTTCCAAAGGCGCCGCCGATGATAATACCCACGGCCATGTCCACCACGTTGCCGCGCATGGCAAACTCTTTAAACTCTTTCATCATTCCCATGTGTCGTCTCCTTTTTAGACGGGGTTGTTTGTTTTGCGGTCCTTTTTTTGTGGCTGGCTTTTCTTTTCGGGTTTTTTATTTTAGCGCGGGTAAGCATTAATAGGGGGTGAAAACAAATTTCTGCCCGGCTATGGCCGCTTCGTACATCAGCCCGCCGATGGGGTGTACAAAGACCGCCATACCCTTGTAATAATTGATGGCCGCCTGGGCGCCGGTCTTGGGACCGGCCGTGGCGCTGGCCGTGGCCCCTTCGGTGCCGGCCTTGGCCTGAACGCTGGCGGTTACGACCACGGCCGAGGCCTGGGCGTCAAAGGCAAAGGGGCCGCCGGTAAACTCGTCATAAGCCCGCTTGTCTTCAAAGAAAATCATCTGGCTGAAGGCTTGGCCCCCGGCCTGCCAGCCCACGGAAAGGGCCACCAGGTCGGCCTTGCCCGTGGGGGTTCCCTTGCGGTAAACCTGCCCCTGTCCATAGGCGCCGCCCACGACCAGCCCGGCTTTGCCGATGACCGGAAACACCGCGTAGCCGTAAGCGTTGTCAAAAAAAGGCTGGACCTGGGGCGATGCCTTGAAAATGCCGATGGTTTCCGACATGTCCTTTGCTTCGTCCGCCGCGCAGGGCATGGCCGCGAAAACAGCCATTGAAGCCAGCAGCAGGAAAAACAGTTTTAATGATTTCATTCTTCTTGCACCTCCTGTTAAAAAGCCCCGATTGATTACCGATGCGTTATGGTCCGGTCCGGCTTTATTCTTATTCAATAATATGCATGACAATCAGCGGGATCAGGTTAAAAACCAGAATATTGATTTTGTAAAGCGCCATGGCCCCGTAATGAACGGCATCGAACTGCGAAACAGACAACTGAAACCATCTTCCGTGAAGCCGATGTATCCAGTCATGGGCAAAGACGAAGAAAAGAAACCACCATAACAGCAGGCCATAATTGATGACGGTACACCACAAAAGGACATTGCGAATCAGCTCCATGCTCATTGGCGGATCTCCCGCAGCATGAGGTGTTAAAAAGAAAAAAACAATCCCTCCGGACGCGCTCAGCCTATCGCTTATTTTGTTGGATTGTCAAGACGAATGGATGTTTTAGGTGACGGCAAAAAATCTGGGCGGAAAGGATATACCGACACCCGACCGGTCATGGGGCGGGGGCGGGTGTCAGAGCGGGGGAAGGCTCCGGCCGTTGATGACAATCGTGAGCCGGCTGTCGGGGCCTTCCACCAGGGCCACGTCCGCTTCCCGGCCCCCGGCAAGCTCGGGATGCGCGGCCCGGAGCGCCGGGAAATCCCATGTTTCGAGTGCCTGTTGAAGTAACTCCAGCTTCTTTTCAGTCGGATCGTCTGGCGCGGGTGACCTGAGGCATTGAGAAAGCAGTCGGTTATGAAGCCGACGGACTTCGGTCTGAATGCAGTGCCTGGAAAGGTCTAGAGGAAGGTGTATCATGGCCTGTACACGTTGATATTTTAAACCGACTGTTCACTTGAGAAAGTAGTACCAAAATTTGGTTTCCACGGCAAACCGCTTCGCAGGACATAGGAGGAACCGCAGCCGGGCATAAAGTGTTGGCTCCGCCCGTGTAGCGCAGCCGAGCGCAGGCGGTTTTTCCAGAAGAAAGCGGGCAGGCTGTCTGAGCCCGCCGGAGGCGGGGGGGGGTGCCTGGAGGCTGGTGGCCCCCTTTTACAGATAATCCTTCCATCTCCAGGCGACCCGGCCGTTGTCAACGGCATACTCCAGGCTCCCCCTTCCCATGGCCCATGCCAACGCCTGAGCCACCCGATTGGCGGGATAGCCGGTGTCGCCGCATACCCTGTCGGCAAGGGCCGAAAGCAGGGCATCCCCGTCGGCGCCGGGTGCCTCCATTCTCCATGCGCCCCTGGTTTCCAGAGAGGACTTCATCATCAGGTCGTAGTTGATCACGGTGTTTTCAAGGCTGACAAGGGACCATGCCTCCTCCTCGGTGGCGGTGCCGGCATCCATCTGCTGCTTCACGTAACCGAGGTATTCGTCGTATTCATCCTTCCACCGCCGGGCCACCTGGTCCATCAGGGCCGCGTCCGCCTTTTCGGTTTCCACAATGGCCCTGTTGGCGTGATACTCCCGCCAGTCGTCGGTCAGAATGCGGATGCCCAGTTCCGTGGCCCGGTCCCGGATTTCGGTGCCGGGAAAGGGGGCCAGCAGATGAAATCCGTAGGACGCGCCCATTGCCTTGATCTTTTCACCGAAGCGCCGGGTTTCTTCGATGGTCTCCGGTGTTTCCCCGGGCAGGCCTAAAATAAAGGAAACATGGGGCAGGACTCCGGCATCGGCGCAGGCCTTTACCGCGGCTTCCACCTGTTCAAGGGTGATCCCCTTTTTGATGGTTTTCAGAATCTCCGGGTTGGCGGTTTCCACGCCGAAGCTCACGGCCACGCACCCGGCTTCCTTCATCTTTTTGAGCAGTT
>JBMORB010000457.1:0-5451 GCA_049320925.1 Thermodesulfobacteriota bacterium
CACCAGCCAGCAGGCCAGGCTGGCCCAGAGAAACCGCAATCGCAGGATGGTGTAGGCGAACAGGAACACCAGGATCAGGCCCGCGTAATAGGTGTGGCGCATGGGAGAATTCGCGGCCGCCATCATGGCGATCACGCCCAGGCCTGAGGCAAACGCACATCCCGCTACGACAGGCTGGAAGAATTTCTGAAAGAAGGATGTATAAGAAAGAAAATATCCAATCATAAAAAGCGGAATAAGAAATCCATAACGGATGGTCCACAGCGCGGTGTAACGGGCCTCGTCGATGTAAAGATCAAGAAAACCGAAGGAACTCCAGGTAATAATGGCCAGGACAACGGCGATTCGTATGGGCTTCAGAGACTTTTGAAGGTAGACTTGATTAAAAGGCTTCTCATATGCCGCGCATTCCTTTTCAAAGGACAGGGATACGGGGTTGACACGCATTCGACGGACACCTTCGGCGCGAGCGTCCGGTTTTCGGGAGGAAGATTCAGTCATCATGCCTCTATGCCTGTAAAGATTGTATTTGAAAGTGTAGTCGAGATATTACTGTTTGACAATAATTTTTTCAGATGTATCGCGAGGATGGAGCCTTGAATTCGGTTTGACCCGGCCATGCGGCTTATATATAGTCATTTATAATTGTATGACAGGCGTACGGTTTGGCATACTGAAAACAGCTATCCGGCAGGGTTTTCATGGCGTCTGGTTTCCGTACGGATAGAAGACGCCGGCAATGCAACCGAATGCCCCGGCCGAAGGCCCGGGCCTGGAAGCTGCTGCGGCAGAAGATAAAACACCACTGTAAATCAACAAAGGAGTGGAAATAATGAGCAGCCCCGCGGATCGGCTGGATGTGCATGTCAATATAGAAATCACCGCAAAGGCCCTGTCTGCCATTGTAGCCAACGCAAAGGCCATTGCGGGCAAGGACGTAAAAGGCGGTTACCGTATCGACACGGCGGCTCTGGTGGGCCAGATGGTTTCCATTTTTCTTGAACGGAATGACTTCGAAGGTTTTGTGGCGGATATGGGAAACTATCCGGAACTGTCATAACCCGGATATAACATTGGGGTCAGAAGGCCCCCAGCTGGCAGGGTTTGACACGGAGCCCCAGGGTTTCGCAGGCCCCGGCCACCTCCATGCGTGACAGCCCGAGAGCGTCAGCGATTTCCCAGCAGGCGGCGCACGATATCCGGCTGTCTTGCGTCGCGGCCAGCACCGCGGTTTTCAGGGGATCGGGGACGGGGGACAGGGCCTTGACCCGCTTTTTTTCCGGGTATCCAAAAAGCCCCAGCTGGCAGACGGTCAGCCGGAACTCCAGAAGGTCAAGGGTCTTACCCACTTCCGCGACCGGAACGGAGGCTTCAGCCGCGATTTTATGGGCCGCCGCGCAGGTGACCCGGCCGTCTTTGGCTACTGCCGTCAGGGCTTCGGCGATGTCGGGCCGGAAAGCGGTGCCCGGCGGGTGTTTGGCTCTGTATTTGCCGGCGTCCTGGTGTGCCATATGTATCTCCGCGCAGTCGGGTTAACCCGGACATTTCATGAAAATTTTCGACATCGGCTGATTTTTATTTAAACTACATTGTGTTGAAATTGATTTCAGGCGTTTTTTTGAAAATGCAAACCGTCATGAACGATTTGAGGCATTTTTTGCCAATTTTATGTCGAAAAATTCACCCTTCGGGCGAGTCGCCTTGAGCGCATCTGCTGTGTTGCGGGACATTCGCAGTAGGCCGGCTACAGCTTCATGTCCCGCGCCTTGCATCTGCGCCCAAAACAACTCGTGAAATATCCGGGTTAAACCTGAAATTTCCGCATCAGATCAGTCAGATGCCGGGCCATGTTCAGCAGATCGTCGGCGCTCTCCCGCACGGCCATGCTGTTGCTGTTCATCTGCCGGGAAGACGTGCTCAGGGAAACCACCTCTTTTGACACGTTGTTGGCCACGGTGGAGCATTGCGAAATGCTTCGGTTGACGCCGGAGACCCCCTGGGAGATCTGGGCCACGTTGCCGGCGATTTCCCGGGTCGAGACCGACTGTTCTTCAATGGCCGACGCGATGGTTGAAACGATCTCGTTGACGTTGTTGATGGTCTCCACGATCTGGCCGATCTCTTTCACGGCGGCAACCGTTACCTGCTTGTTTTCCTCGATCTGGCGGTTGATCTGCTGGGTCGCGCTGGCGGTCTGCCGGGCCAGCTCTTTGATTTCATTGGCCACCACGGCAAACCCCTTGCCCGCTTCCCCGGCCCGGGCCGCCTCAATGGTGGCATTTAAGGCCAGCAGGTTGGTCTTCTTGGATATCTCGGCGATGACCTCGGTCACGGAACCGATTTTTTCAGCCGCCGCGCCAAGGTTGTCCACTTTCTGCGACACGTTCCGGGCCTGGGCCACGGCGTTTTCCGTGGTCTGCCGGGCCGACTCGGTGTTGATGCTCACCTCGTTGGAGGTGGTGGTCATCTCTTCGATGGCTGAGACGATCAGGTTGACGTTCTGGGAGGTCTGCTCCATGGTGCCGGCGATGGCCACCATTTTGGAACTCATCTCTTCCGACGCCGAGGCCACGGAATTGGAGTTGGCCGATATCTCGGACGATTCGGAGGCCATTTTGTCGGACAGGGAAAGCAGGTTGGCGGATGAGTTTTTCAGCAGGTTGGCGTTGTTATTCACATCCTCAACCAGGTCTTTAAATTTGGCCATGAAAGTCTGAAACCGTTCATTAAGAATGACGCCGATTTCTTCCTCCTGAAATTTTTCAAGGTCCTGTTCCTGCTCCTCCACTTTCTGCGAGATGCTTTTGAGCATCAGGGATATGTTGGAATTGGTGGCGATCAACTCGTTTTTCATGGCCGTGATCTTGTCGGCAAGCCCGATGGAAAGCAGGGCGATAAAAAGCGCGGATCCGACCTGGATGCCCCACTGGGTAATGAAATTGGAGGGCAGCAGGCCGAAGGTCTTTAACGCGTAAAGCATGATGCCGACAAAAAGGCAGGCGCTGCTGATCGTAATGAACCGGACCGATCGTGTGAATGAAAGGGAGACAAGCCCGCTGGGAATGACGACAACCAAAGAGAAGATGATAAGTGCCGTCGCCACCCGGATGCTCACGGCATAGGGAAGCAGAAGAGACCCGAAGGCCCATACGAGATTGGGAATAATCACCACATAGAGGGAGACCCGGTCTAACAGACTTTTCGCATAGCGTTCCCGAATGCCGAGAAAAGACCGCATAAACAGCATGGCAATGACCATGGCAAGCCCCATGAACATGGGCAGGCAGTTGTTGGCCCACCAGATGGCATTGGGCCACAGGTACTGGAAGGAAAACCCGTTGAGCGTGAACTGGAACAGGGTGTAGCAGAGAATGAACAGCACCAGCAAGATGTAGCTTTTTTCCCGGATGACGAAAAACAGGACCAGGTTGTAGATCACCATGATCAGCATGGCGCCGTAGTAAAGCCAGAAAATAGGGTAGGTCCGGTTGATCTTGGTCAGGTAGGAGTTGTGGGAACGGATCACCGGCTCAAAGTTGACGGAGGAACTGGTCTTGATCCTCACATGGTAAGTAGCCGGTCCCGGTTCCTGCTTGAGCAGAAAAACAAAGTCCTTGTCAATGAGTTCCCGCGAGGAAAAGGGGTAGTGGTCACCGGCCTTGATGGTGTTGACCAGCCCCTCGGCCTGGGGGGCGTAAAGCTCGATGAAGTCAAGGAGCGGGTAGGTGAATTCCAGGTAGAAATCCTTTACATGGCCGGTGGTGTTGTCCAGGGTGAAGCGGAACCAGTAGACCGAAGTGGTAAACCCGAAGCTCAAGGTTTCGGCCTGGGATTTTTCCCAGCTGCCTTCCATCGACGTCACGTCGGCAATGGAAAGAGACCCATTCGTGTCTTCCAGATACTCCACCTGGCGGCCGAAATAAACGGTGTCGGTCGAGTCGTCAAGAGGCACGGGGGCTGCAATGGCCGTTGCCAGAAGGCAGAACAGAAAAAACAGGGCGCATAAAAAGCACAGCAACGATCGGTGATCGGATCTGATGGGGGTCATGGTTCTCATCCGTTTTTTGAATATTGCAGCCATGGTTTTACAAGCCTTTCCCGCCGCGGCGGTCAACACCGCATCAAAGCATATCATGTGCGTCGTATAAAATTCTGGCGCCGGTAGGCCGGGTCCGGATATTTATAAAATCCTTCGCCGGTTTTTTCCCCCCGTTTTCCGTCTTTGATGTATCTTTTCAGGAACTCGACATTCGTGAGAGCCCTGGGATCGTTAAGCTGATCGGCCCACACTTCGTTGACCTTGAGCACGGTGTCCAGTCCGATGGAATCCATGATGCCGAAGGGGCCTATCTTCATGTGCATGATACCCATCCAGGACCGGTCTATATCCTCAACGGAGGCCACGCCGCCGGCGGCCAGGTAGAGGGCCGTGTCGCACAGGTTCATCAGCAGGGCGTTGAATGCGTACCCGTGGTTTTCCTTCTTGAATAGAATGGGCGTCTGGCCCAGGCGAAGGGCAAATGCGTGAATCGTATCCACGGTCTCTTTTGCCGTTTCCGGATGGGGCATGATGTCCACAATGTCCGTGGTCAGGGTGTTGTGAAAATGGAAAGCGGCGAACTGTTTCGGCCGGCCCACGGCATGGGTCAGCATGGAGGGAATCAATGACGAGGTGTTGGTGGTAAAGACCGCGCGGCCGGGACACAGGGGGTGAAAGGTCTCAAACACCCGGCACTTGATTTCCACTGACTCGGTTACCGATTCACTGACAAAATCGGCGTTTTCAGCGGCCAGGGACGCTTCGGTTGTCAGGGTGATCCGGTTCAGGGACGCGATGGCCTCGGGCTCGGTGATGCGATGGCGGGCCACAAATTGCCGGGACAGCTTTTCCATGCGCTTTTTCGCCGTATCCAGCAGGTCCCGGGACAGATCATAGATGGTGGTGTCAAAGCCATTGGATGCACAAAGAAAGCCGATCTGCTGGCCCATGGTGCCGGCCCCCAGCACCAGGACTTTTTTAATCTGATCCGCCTTGACGATTTCCATGTGTTGATCTTTTCTCCACGGGGCCTTCCGGAAACTCCGGGCAGAAGACCGGTTACGGGTTCCCTCGGAATGCTTTTATGAAATTTTGCGTATTTTATCAAGCCTTTTATCCCGGATATTTCACGAGTTGATTTGGCCGCAGATGCAAGGCGCGGGGCATGAAGCTGTAGTCAATCTACCGCGAATGCCCCGCAACACAGCAGCTGCGGTCAAGGTGACTCGCCCGAAGGGTGAAATTTTTCGGCATAAAATTGACATAAAATGCCTCAAATCGTTCATGGCAGTTTGTATTTTCAAAAAATGCCTGAAATCAATTTCAACACACTGTATCTTATATGAAAATTAACCAATGCCGAAAAATTTCATGAAATATCCGGGTTATAAGGGACGGCGCTCATTATCCCT
>JBMORB010000458.1:0-5435 GCA_049320925.1 Thermodesulfobacteriota bacterium
CGCGGGCAGGAACTCGCCCGCCTGCGGCGGGCTCAAACAGCCGGCCCGCTTGTTTTCCGAAAAACCCGCTTGCGCTCGGCTGCGCCGCAAAGGGCGAAAACGGTCATTGGCGCCCATGCTGAATTTTAAAACCCCTTTCCATGGGGGAACCTTGTTTTGGGTTTTATTTTCGAAATTTGTAAATTCAGAAGGTTATAAATAAAAAACATCCTTTAGAAGTTGATTTTGGACAATAATGTCTTTCTCTTACTCGTAATCTTAATCTGTTTCGATCCGGATTTGATTTGGGATAAGGTGTAAGACCCGTATCGGGTTCGGCCCTACGGTTTGAGATCCGCCTCGATAATGCCCCGGATCCGGGCCATCAGTTCTTCCCGGGTTTCCTCCGAGTATCCTTCCAGCGGAACCGGTTCGTGGACCACGATTTCAATGGTGCCGGGACGGACCCGTGCGCTGCCCTTGGCGAGGATTTGCCGGCTGCCCCGGACCGTGACGGGCAGAATGGGGACCCCGGCGGCCAGGGCAATATTGAACCCCCCTTTTTTAAAAGGCAGCAGGTTTCCATCCGTGCTGCGGGTGCCTTCGGGAAAGAAAACCACCGAGGCCCCGTTGCGGATTTTTTCGCCGGCCGCTTCCAGACTCTTGTAGGCCCGGTCCGGGTGGCTCCGGTCGATGAAGATATGGCCCATGCGTTCGCATCCCAGGCCGAAAATGGGAATCTCCCGAAGTTCCATTTTGATGACCCACCGCAACTGGAGGGGAAGAAAGCCGATCAGCGCCCACACGTCATAGTGGCTCTGGTGGTTGCTCATGACCACATAGGAACGGGACGGGTCGATGAACTGCGGGTTGATCATTTTTACCCGCACGCCGGAAAACAGCATGTTCAGCCGGGACCAGAACTTGCCGATATAGTGGACCCGGTTCCCCCTGGGATCGAAATAGGAGGAGACAATGGTCAGCATTCCCAGGACGGTTGTATCGAATATGACCAGCAGGTAGAAGAACGGACGGTAGACGGCATAGAGGCACAGCGCGATTTTTTTCATTCTGACACCTCGCATTGTGTTTGCCGGAATTTATATCAGGTTGTCTTTCGGCTGGCAAGGGCCCTAAGGGTATGGTCGAAGTCACCAATCCGGCGGGCCCATGAAAACCGGGCCATGGCGCCGGCCAGTTCCCGGCGGAGGCCCGTCAGTCCTGCGTGATCAGAAATCAGGCCGGCCAGCTTTTCCACCAGCGCCTTTTTGCCTTTATACAGACAGGTGTCCCATGCGGAAGACGGCAGGATTTCCGGGTAGGAAAGGGCATGGGGCGCCAGGGGGAGACAGCCGTGGGCCACGGCTTCGGCCACGGACAGGCCGAAGTTTTCCTGGGTCGCGGTGCTGACCACGATATCGCCCCGTTGCAGCCAACCCTGGTAGGTTCGGCGGTTTTCCACAAAACCGAACTGGACCACCCGGTCGGTCAGGCGTTCACGGGCGGCGGTAAATTCAGGGGGAACCCGGCCGAAGTTCTCACCCAGAATGGCCACCCGGAAATCCAGACCCCGGCCGGCCAGTGCCTCAATGGTTTCCAGAAAGAGCGGATAGCCCTTGTCATAGGACCAGCGGTGGTTCCAGATGATCAGTGGCGGCTCCGCGGGATGCTTTTCGAATGCCCCGGTCGGCGCATGAAGATCGATACCGGGGTGGAGCACGATCGATTTTTGTTCCAGGGTTTCTTTGATTGCCTCCAGACGGCAGTCGGGACGGCCGGCCAGGAAAGCGTCGGCCGCCGACAGGAAGGTGTTCATGTGAAAGGCCGAATTAAAGGCAACCGTGTCCGCGGCCAGGGCCGTGGAGATGTTGATCATGCCCAGCTGAAGCGTGCTTTTGTCTTCCCCCGGCTGGGGATAGGTGATCTGGTTTTCGTGGAAATAGGCCAGCACCGGGGGCCGGCGGGGACCGGCGGCTGCCAGAAAGTCGGCCAGGTTAAAAAGGTCGGAGACGATCAGCCCGTCATAATCCGACAGCGGTGGCATCTGCCGGGCAAAATGAAGGGCCGAGCCCAGCATGCGCCACCGCCAGTTTTCACCGGGCAGGGTCGCCAGGTCGATGGCATGGGAGGAGGCCGCTTTCAGGCCGTCGGCAAAACGGGCGTGAGAACCCGCGTAAAACGACTCCAAAAACAGAAATTTCATGAATGCCCTTTTTGTGTTGTCGCTACCCCGCTGTTTTTCAAAACAAAGGGACCGTATGCGTCATGACTCAGGGCATGTTACTACTGCGGGCCGGGCTTGCCAACTCCTGCTTTCAGGGCAAAGAACAAGGTCCGCGACCGGCCGGATTTCCCAAAGAAAAAGGGGCGACGGCGCAGGTCGCCCCTTTTTCGTGAAGCCGCGCGGTTGTGGGGGATGGATGTCAGGCGGCTTTGGCCGTTTTGTCCTTTTCAAGGTCGGGCGTCTGTTTGGCCTCGGTGACCAGTTGCCGGATTTTACGGCGGGTCTCCTCGTACCGGGTGGTGACATCCCCGCGAAAGTCCCGGTGAATGCGGCTGATTCTGGCCTTTGTCCGGTTCAGGCTTTTTTTACACTCCTGCCAGATACGGGAAACATGGGCAATCTTGCCGGCTGAAGAGGTTTTGACCGTCTGTGAGTAAAGGGCCAGCTGGGCCCTGGCTTTGGCGTAAATTTCATCCAGCCGGGAGATGACGCCGTCCGCCTTGATGGTCTCCTGGGTGATGGTGCGGAAGTGATGGCCGATGATGGCATACGTGATGACCTCGGCATAAAGATCCGGATGCCGGAACAGGTTCCGGGTGATATATTTAAGATACTGCCACCCGTAGGAGGTGAAGGGTTGACTGGTGAGTGATTTGAGCAGGGACTTGATCTCGTCGAACCGGATCTCCCGCTGCGTGAAACCCGTTCCTTTAAGATTGTCCAGCAGCATGTTGCACCGGGCGAAATAGTTTTTCATGTTGGCATCGTAGATGGTAGCCAGCACTCGCTTATAACCCTGTTTCAAAGTCTCCGGGTCCATTTTTGTTACCACGTTGGTTCCCATGGTGTGGGTGTTGGAGCCCAGCACGTGGCCTGACAGGCGCCCTTCTTTTTCAAGCCGGTTGTACAGCACCGTTCCGGGCAGGGCGTGGAGCAGGCCCACCATGGCCTTTGGAATGCCGGTTTCCTGAATAAAGGCGATCTGCCGCTCAAAAATATCCTCGGTGTCACTGTCAAAGCCGATGATAAAGCCGGCCATGACCTCCATGCCGTGCCGCTGAATGGCCTTGACCGCATCCTTGAGGTCGTATTTCAGATTCTGGTTTTTCCCGGTCTCAGCCAGAGCCTCCTTGGAGGGGGTCTCAATGCCCACGAATACCTGGTTGAAGCCGGCCTTCACCATCAGTTCCATCAGTTCGGGGTCGTCGGCCATGTTGATGCTGGCCTCGGTGTAGAATTCAAACACGCGGTTGTGTGCCTTCTGCCATTCGATCAGGGCCGGCAACAGTTCTTTTTTGACGCGGGCCTTGTTGCCGATGAAGTTGTCGTCCACCATGAACACCGCGTCTTTCCAGCCCAGCCGGTAAAGGGTGTCCAGCTCGGTGAGCACATTTTCCGCCGATTTTAAGCGGGGTTTGTTGCCGTAGACCACCCAGATGTCGCAGAACTCGCATTTGAAAGGACAGCCCCTTGAATATTGAATGGCCATGGAGGCGTAACTTTCCCGCTTGAGCAGGTCGAACCGGGGAGTGACCGAATATGTGATGTCCGGACGGCTTTCGCAGCGGTAAATCGGCCGGGCCTTTCCGGCCTCGTAGTCGGCCAGAAAATCGGCCAGCACGGTTTCGGCTTCACCCAGGACAAAATGGTCCACGCCGGGAATCTCCTCGTGGCTGGAAGTGGGGTAAGGCCCCCCGGCGATGACCGGCCTGTTCAGGCGGTTGCACAGGGATATCACGTTTTTGAGTGATTCCTGCTGAATGATCATGGCGGAAACAAACACCGCTTCAGCCCACAGAATATCGGCTTCGGTCAGTGGCTCGATGTTCATGTCCACCAGCTTCAGGTCGCAGGTATCGGGCAGGAGGGCTGCCACGGTGATCAGGCCCAGAGGCGGCATGCTGCTTTTCTTGTTCACGAAGCGAAGCGCGTAGGTAAAGCTCCAGTAGGTGTTCGTCGGAATTTCCGGATACACCAGCAGGATTTTTTTCAGTCGGTTCATACAGCCCCCTTTGATGATAAAAACCCGGTTACCCGGGGAGATGGACAATGAGCATGGTTTCACCATACATCCAGGCAAGGGGGGGGGCAAGAGAAAGTATCAAGGAAAATAGCTATTTACAAAACTTTTACAATGAGCCTGGCGTTGGGGGTCTTCAACCTGTTTTGGCGGGGTTGGGCTGGTAAAATACGGCCCTCAGGTATTTTTTGGGAATAAACCGGTCCGTGTCATAGGTGAGGGACTCGGTGGCACCGATCAGCAGGTAGCCATCAGGCTCCAGCATGGCCGCGATTTTTTCATACATCTTGATCCGGTCAATGGGTGAGAAATAGATGCCCACGTTGCGGCAGAAGATGATGTCGAAACGGCCCAGTTGTCTTGAAGGATCGAAAATGTTGTAGGTCTCGAAGGTCGCCAGCCACCGGTATTCATCCTTGATTTTCCACCGGCCCTCGTCCAGCTTCAGGAAATACTGGTTGATCTGGGCCGGGGTCAGGCCCCTGGAGAGTTCGAAGTCCGAGTAGACGCCGTAGCTGGCCTTGGCGATGGCCGCGTTGGAGATATCCACGCCGAGCACCCGGATGTCGTACACGTCCGTGCCCAGGCCCAGCGTTCGCAGGATGAAGGCGATGCTGTAAACCTCCTGGCCCGTGGAACAGCCAAGGGAAAGGATGCGGATGGGGATTCTGGCGCTCGGCCGGCGGGCGGCGCTTCGCCGGTCGATCAGGTCCGGAAGGATCTTGTGCTGCAGCACTTCAAAAGGCGTGACATCCCGAAAAAAGAAGGTTTCATTGGTGGAAATGGCGTCGATGATTTCTTTTTCAAGGTCTTTGTCCCGTTTGGCCTTGTAGTAGATTTCACTGAAGGAGACGCACCCGTGCTTTTCCAGAAGCGGCGAGAGACGGGTTTCCACAAGGTACTCTTTGCCTTCCTTGAGGGTGATCCCGCAGATATCAAAGATGTACTTGGTGAAAACCTTGAATTCGATGGGGGTGATTTTGGCCATGAGCCGGTTAACCTGGCTATTTGGACGCTCTGACGGAGTTGATAATTTCCCCGGCGATCCGTTCCAGGGGCGCGACCACATCCACGATATCGGCTTCAATGGGCCACTTGGGCATGCCGAAGACGGTACAGGTGGCCTCGTCCTGGGCGATGATAAAGCCGTTGTTCTGACGCATGAGTTCCAGCCCGCGGTTGCCGTCCGATCCCATGCCGGTCATGATGACG
>JBMORB010000459.1:0-5424 GCA_049320925.1 Thermodesulfobacteriota bacterium
ACGTTCAATATAAAAAAACGCCCCTGGCACGAGAAAAGCCCATGGCCCTTGCCCGACACACGCGCGGTCTGCGAAGAAACCTCAAGGAACAGCTGCGCCGGGACCAGATCAAGGAAGCGGCCATCAACCTTTTTTCCACCAAGGGCTACCAGCAGTCCACCATGGACGACCTGGCCGCGGAAGCCGGGGTAAGCAAGTCCCTGGTCTACTGGTACTGGGAAGGCAAGGGTGCCCTGCTTTCCGAGCTGATCGACACCTGCATGAACCGGTATATCGACCTTCTGACCGATGCAGTGAACTCGGACGACCCTTTTATTGACAAATTTTACCGGTCCCTGTGGCAATACCTGGAAATCTCCCGGCAAAGCGACCGGCTCAACAAGCTGGTTCATTTCTGTTCCCTTCACACGCCAAAGGACCCTAAAGAAAACTTTTCCCAACGGGTCAATGACCACTACCGCAAGGTCCTGGACCTGCTGGAAACGTTGATCGGCCAGGGGATGGCCGCGGGTTTCCTGCCGCCGGCAACCGATGGTCCGGCCATGGCCCTGGCCCTGCTTTCTCTGACCGAAGGACATATTTACATGTCGATTCTGGAAGACCGCCTGTCTCTGGAGCGTATATACACGGGTCTTTTCTTTCTGCTGTTTGAACGCCAGAAAAATTCCGGTCCGGCCATGAAAGCACCGGCGAAAAAGAAAACCGAAAAAAGTTGAGCAGGCGCGGGCCATGGCCAAAATTTTTAATATTGAATAACCAGTCAATCAACCGCAACCATACGATTAAAGGGGGTGCCATGAAAGACCAGCAATTTGCGGCGCTGTCTTCCTTCCGGGAAAAATTTCTGGGATTTGACATTGACGCCATCGACCGGGAGGCGGACGGCATGCTGGCCGCCGGCGTCACCATCCGGCAGTTTCTTGACACCTGCACGCCGATCATGGCCGAGGTGGGGGAGCGGTTTGAAAAAGGCGAGTATTACCTGCCCCACCTGGTGATGGCCGGGGAGATGTTTAAAACCGCCAGCCGCAAGATCAAAAGTTCCATGCGGGCCGGTGAGGCCGGCCCGGCCATTGCCGAGATCGTGCTGGGCACGCCCATGGGCGACATTCACGACCTGGGCAAGGACATCTTCGGGGTGCTGGCCGAGGCCAGCGGTTTTGCCGTTCACAACCTGGGCGTGGACGTGCCGCCGGACGCTTTTATCGCCAGGCTCGAAGAAACCGGGGCCGCCTTCCTGGGGCTTTCCTCCCTGCTGACCACCACCTTCGGCACCATCGAAAAGATCGTGGCCCTGCTGGACAAAAAGGGCCTGCGCAAAAATACCTGCGTATTGCTCGGCGGCGGGGCCACCGAACAGAGCCTGGTGCAAAAGCTGGGCGTGGATTTCCAGACCCGGGACGCCTATGAAGGCATCACCTTTATCAAGCGGCTGACCGACGGCGAAATGAAAGGAGGCGGCGCATGACAGCGGCACGGAAAATTTATGAAAAAGACACCATGACGGCCCAGGAGAGGCTTGACGCGGTGGTCCGCCTGGAGGTTCCGGACCGGGTGCCGCTTTCCCTGATGCTCTATTATTACGCGCCGATTCATGCGGGCGTCAAGATGAGCCGGTACATGCAGGACCAGGGAGTCTATAAAAAAGTCATGAAGCAGGTCTGGGCGGATATCGGTCCCTGGGACATCTACTATAACATCAACCCTTACTCCCGTTTGATGTACAATTACGTGATGATGATGCGTGAACTGTGGCCCGGCATCGAACTGGAAGAAGACGCCATGGCCAAGATCGATGAAATTCAGTACATGGAGCCGGAAGATTACGACCGGGCCCTGGAATCCCCCCGGTGGACGGCCGATATTCTTTTCCGGCTGCGCATGCTGCCCCGTTTCAGCCAGGAGGCGAAAGGCAAGAAAATGCCGGCCATGCTTATGGCCATGGCCTCCGGCATGATCGGGCAGGGCATTTTCTGGCGGTCCGACTTCAAATGGTGGCGGGACCAGGGCGCCGTGGTCCAGATGGGCTACCAGGCGGAAATGCCATTTGACACCTTTTCCCAGGCCCGCAACGTGATCCACTTTTCCGCCGACCTGTTCAAACGGCCCGAAAAGATTGGCCGGGCCGCCACCCACCTGTCCGAAAGTTTTGCCAACGCGGCGGTTTGGATCGCCCGGCTCATGGGCGTGCCCATCGTGCAATGCTACTGCCACCGCACCTCCAACAGTTTCATATCACCAAAACAGTTCGAGGAGCTGGCCTTTCCCAGCATGGAGATCATCGTCAACCGGATCGTTGATGCCGGCATGACACCGATTCTTCACTGCGACGGCGACTGGGGCAAAAATTTAAAGACCCTGCGCCGCCTGCCCGCCAAAAAAGTCATTATTCAGCTGGACGGGCTCACCGACATCTTTGCCGCCAAGCAGGAGATCGGCGACCACATGTGCATTTTCGGCGACGTGCCGGCGGCCAAGCTGGTCACCGGCACGGTGCCTGAAGTGGAGGAATACTGCCACCGCCTGATCGAGGAGGTGGGAAAGGGGGGCGGCTTTATTCTCGCCGGCGGGTGAGAGATCCCGCCCAACGCGAAAGCGGAAACCGTCCGTGCGATGGTTCAGGCAGTAAAAAAATATGGATACTACTCCAATCCGACAAAGAGATCACAGGCAAGATGATTAACCACAGAGGCACAGAGGACACAGAGAACGGCTTCATGTATTTCGGCATCTCCCGAAATGCAAGAAACACTCAGTGCCTCTGTGCCTCGAGTGAGCGAAGCGAACGGGTGGTAAAACAGTTATGGCAGTTGTTTTCTGGAAGTTATCGCGTTTTTAAACTACGCTGATGGAACATGCTCACACCGAATCCTAAGACCGGGAATATCGTTTTAGAACCCCTTGTTCCTGAAACCGAAGCGCTGCTGGCCGGGACCATCGGTCAGCTGGGCTATCCCGGTGCCGAGGCCGTGACCGGCCAGGTCTGGCCCCAGGTCCACCAGGGCATCGACACCTGTCTTAAGCTGGCCCGGCCCCGGACCCTGTGCCGGGCCACGCCGTTTACGTCCCTGGAAAAAAAAGCGATTCGCGGCAACGGGCTGTGCCTGGAAACCGTGAACTGGACCCGGCTGGCGGCACGGATGTCGGAAATTTGCGAACTGTGCTGCTTTGCCGTTACCCTGGGCCCGGACATCGACAAAGCCATCAAGGAGATGGGCCGGTCCGACATGGTGCGGGCCTTTATGCTGGACGCCGCCGCCTCTATACTGGCCGAACAGTACGCCAACCAGGCGCATCAACAGGTCCGGCGTCACTATGAAAAGGCGGGGTTGCAGGCCAGCGCCCGCTTCAGCCCGGGCTACTGCGACTGGCCCATTGCCATGGGCCAGGCCGCGATTTTTGCGTTCCTGGAGCCGGAAACCATCGGCATTCACGCCGCGGCCACGGGCCTGATGAAACCCCGCAAGTCAGTCACTGCCGCCGTTATCGCGGCAAAGGCCATGCCGGAACAAAGTCCCTGTTTTCTGTGCGCCAGGCAGTGCGCCCACCGGCGAGCCCCGTACGCGGAAAAACAGACAGGCATGGCTGAAGGTTGACCCTTTCGTCGGCCGAAAGCACTAACCGAATTTTTATTTGGATTTAAGGCGAAGCTGCGATAGAATAAAGCCAAACCTGACAGGACCGATGCCTTCGATGCCAGCATCCGACAGCAAAAAATTTTTTGTCCTGGACACCAACGTTGTTCTGTATGATTTTCAGTGCATTTATTCCTTCAAAGACCACCATGTCGTGATTCCCATCACCCTGCTTGAAGAGCTGGACCGGTTCAAGCGGGGTCATGAAGCCATTCACTACAACGCCCGGGAATTTTCCCGGGAGCTGGACGCCCTGATCGGCGACCGTCTGCTGCACGAAGATGTGCCCCTGGCCTCCGGCGGTTTTATCCGGGTTGACACCAGCATTCAGAAAGACAGTTACATCAAAAATCTTTTCTGGGAAGACACCCCGGATCACCGCATTCTGTCCATTGCCTACAACCTGGCCAGGGAGCACGGAAGTCCCCGGGTGGTACTGGTGTCCAAGGACATCAATCTGCGCATGAAGGCCAAGAGCATCGGGATTCAGGCCGAGGACTACGAAACCGGAAAAATCCAGAACATCGACGACCTGTATACCGGCAAGAACCGGATCGAGGGAATCAACCACGCGGTGATCGACCGTATCTTCAAGGAAACCGCGGTTCCGCTGGAGGAGACCGGCCTGGATATCGTGCCGATTGCCAACGAAAACTTCATCCTGCGCAACGACAGCCAGAGCATTCTGTCCACCTGGGTAAAAAAAGAAAATGTATTAAGGTTTGTCGAAAAAAAGCGGGCCTACGGCATCACCCCGAGAAACGCCGAGCAGATATTTTCCTTAAACGCCCTGATGGACCCCCGCATCTCCCTGGTTTCCCTGTCGGGCAAGGCCGGCACCGGCAAGACCCTGATGGCCCTGGCCGCGGCCCTGGAGGTGCGCAAGCACTACAAGCAGATTTTCCTTGCCCGGCCGGTGATCCCGCTGTCCAACCGGGACATCGGCTACCTGCCGGGCGATATTGAAGACAAGCTCGACCCCTACATGCAGCCCCTGTTCGACAACCTGTCGGTCATTCAGAACCAGTTTGCCGAAGAGTCTTCGGAATACAAGCGCATCACAGACATGATCAACCAGAAAAAGCTGGTGATCACGGCCCTGACCTACATTCGGGGCCGCAGCCTGCCTTCCATCTATTTTATCGTGGACGAGGCCCAGAACCTGACGCCCCACGAGGTCAAGACCATCATTACGCGAGCCGGCGAAGGCACCAAGGTGGTGTTTACCGGCGACCCTCACCAGATCGATACCCCCTACCTGGACTCCCGCAGCAACGGCCTGACCTACCTGATCGACAAGATGAAAGGCCAGGAGATGTACGCCCACATCACCCTAGAAAAGGGCGAGCGGTCGGCCCTGGCCGAGATTGCCTCCGACCTGCTGTAAAACCCCTTTTTCCGCAAATCTATTCGTGGTATTCAGTTGCGGTACACGGGTCTCGATTTCGAGACCGATCCCGATAGCGATTCCGATTTGGATAAACAAATCAAAAGATGTGCCGTCATGGTTAAAACCGTTTTTGGACAACAATGGAATCAAGGAGAAAAGATGAAAAAGTTGACTGCCCTTGCCACCTGCCTGCTGGCCTTGTTTACAGTCGGGTCGGCTGCTGCCGACGCGCAGGACCTCAAAACACTTTCGCGGGTGTTTGACCCGGTGGTTGTCACCGGACGGACCTGCGGCCTGACCGGCAGTCCGACTTCCGATTACGGTCTGTACGCTCTCAAGGATGGCCGGCTGGTTCCTGTTCCCGTTCAGATCGATGAAAAGAACACGGACGGCAAGTTT
>JBMORB010000460.1:0-5424 GCA_049320925.1 Thermodesulfobacteriota bacterium
CCGCCGCAGCACGAGGTGCTCGAGCAGCCGCAGCCGGAAGCGCCAGATGCCGCCACCTTTCCGTAGTTCTGTCTCACCGTATCCCTTATTTCATCGTTCTTCATGGCCGCTTTTTTAACCTTCTTTGGTGGTTTACCCGGGTTATACTATAGTGACGGGGACCGGGAGCTGTCAAGCAGGGGGCATTATTATTTCCATTCATATGCGACCCACGGTACGGAGTCGTATAATTTATTATCAATGGAAAGGTCCAGCGAACAGGATGCGTACGCTCCGGCGCCTTTAAATGTTATCGCGGCAACGACCTGGTCAAAGGTCAGAAACGCCACCGTATAGTTTTTTATCCGCATGTGCATGATGTTGTTTTCGCGGTCCGCGATTTCAGTTTCGATGTCCAGTTTCTTTCTGGTGGCAATGCTGTGGACAAAGCCGTTAAGGCAATCTCCGTAGGGCTCCGTATATTCGATCAGCAGGGTTTGTCCGGGCGCAAGACCTTCCGGTCCGAGGGCGGAAGAAGGATAAAGCCCGGCAACGGCAATCCGGTCGCCGGTGGTGGCATCGTGCATTTCCACCCGGCTGTCGCGGATGGTAAAATCCATGTCCCGGGTGCACAGGCTCAGCATGTCCCCCACCAGCGGCCGCCAGATCCATGAAGGCAGTGAAGGGGAAATCAGTTTAATGCCTATGGCCTGTGAACCTTTCATTGGACATGTAAAACTGATCCTGAAATGATCGATGAACGTGGTCCCCGTGTTTTTAACGCCGACAAAACCGGTCCACGTTTCCTGAAAGGGACGAACCGCCAGCGCGTCCCGGTTTCTGGTCCCGTTCATTACAGCGCCCCGGTCCGTAATGACGGCATTCACTTCGCCCGGAACCGCGGCCGGCTCCCTGTGGGAATCTGTTTGCTGAGAAGCCGATGGCGCCTCGGCTTCTTTAGCCATGTCCTCGGCGGCATGCAGGAAGCCCGCCGGAACTAAAACCCCGGCGCCCATCATCGCGCAGAGGACCGGCAAAAGGAGTTTTCGCGCCCATGCCCGGAATTTAGGGATTTCCGGTAATCGAAACAGACCTTCCAAAAGCCGGGGGTTCCCGCCGCCCATGGACAAATTTCGCATTATCCGTTTCTCCTTTCAGTGTCATATCCAGCCGAATATTTCAGGCGGAAGAGGGTATAAATTAAATGGCTTTAACCCGGACATTTCATGAAATTTTTTGACGTTGGTGAATTTTTATATAACATGCGGTATGTTGCAATCATCCAAATCGCTATCGGGATCAGGATCGCTATCGAATCACCGGGTGGCACGGGCTGATCGCCGCCGCATCCGTCATGCCGGACCCCAATCCGGCATCCAGATACACAACGATTCCATACATTGTTTTGGATCGATGCGTTTTGCCGCTTTTCGATACCGATACCGATAGCGATTTGGATAAACAAATCAAAAAATGTGCCGCCATGGTTAAAACCGTTTTTGGACAACAGTGATCCGGGTTAACTATACAGGCCGCCGGGAGCGGTTTGAGACATTATCTGTTTTATTTCGATGATGTCTTCGGGGGGGCCGAATGTGTTTTTGAAGGGTTTGTTTTGCCGTGATCGTCATATCGCGTCCCATACAGGCTTCTGCAGGAAGGCGGAAAGGGTTTTGGCATCTTCCCGGATTTTGTCCCGGCTGCCGTGGTCAACGACATTGATGCGCCGGCCGTCTCTTAAAACGAGGTTGAGTTCATAGCTGTAGTAGGAACTCTTGTCCCCCTTGCAATACTCGGAAATAAGTTGCAGCGCGTAAATGTCCTTGAACCCGGCAAAATGTTTGATGGCGCTTCTGTTCATCACCTCGTGGGGGGCTGTCCGCCCTTTCCAGAAGAAGCCGTTGCGCTTGTCAAAAACCACGGGCAGGGTGCCGAAATAGAACAGTGCCCCGCCCACGGCCGCAAACACGGCGCCCACCGCCATGGGCAGAATCGTGTCCACATCGAAAGCCAGTCCTCCGGATGAAATCTTGTGGACTGAAAAGCCGATCAGGATGCCCAGGCCGGCAAACAGAAAGATCAGGTAGAACATTACGGCGCCGGCGGCCGGACGGAACTCAAGCCGGTCGGGACGGACCGCCACCAGTTTATGGGTGCGGAAGCTGGCCCCGCCGCTTCTGGCCGGGGTCCATCCGGCCTGCATGGCAACCGGGTCGTTGAGGGAAGAAGGATCAAACGCGTTGGGCCGGGCCGCCGCCATGCTTTGCAGTTTCTGCATCAGCCTGTTGAGCATGGGACCTCCTTTGACGGCGGCCGGCGCGGGTCGTGGGGAATAGTCGGCCTAGGCCTTGGTTCCGGCGGCCTGTCCGGCCGGGGTGACGGGCAGCTCGTCTCCGTAATCCTCGATGAATTCCTCGATCCGGTCTTTTTGCATGGGGAGCAGCCGGCCGAAGGAGACGCAGAGGTTCCATACCTCTTTCCCGTTGGGCAGCGCGGCCACTCTGAAGTTGTTGACGACCTTGAAGGGAACCTTTTCCACCACGATGTTTTCGCCGGGGAAGAAGATGGTCAGGTGCTCGGCTTTTTTAAGGGCCTGCTCGTTGCTTTCCGTGTAATGAACGGCCAGCCCTTTCATGCCGATGTCCTTGAGCGGTCCGATTTTGACATACGACGGTTTCAGGGCGGACAGAAGGGACTGCTTTAAAACCGTGACAATCGCGCCGCTGACGGCAAAACGTTTCCATATCCTCCGTTCCCGGGGCGGCCGGGGCGACACCTTGAAACGGTCTTCACCCGTGGGTTCCGCCTTGACGGTTTCTCTTTTAACGGGCGCCTCCCTGGGGGGATTTCTTTCCGCCACCTTTTCGCGGAGCATTTCAAGGGCTTCATCCAGCTGAATACCCATTTCCGAGCAGTCAACGGGGGCCTGTTGCATGTCTGGCTGGTTCGCCATACTTTTTTCTCCTCATGTAACGGGTCGGGTTGTGCCGGGGAAACACATCAGGCGGGTTTGGAAGAACATACCCCAGGACCGGAAAAAATGGCAAGAAAATTCTTATGGCCCGCAGGGCGTTTCCACGGTCAGGCCATGGCCGCGGGTTTTCAGGACCACGGCCCCGTCACGGTCGGTGCGCAGGACGCGGGCCCCCGCCGCCTGGTAGCGCAAAACGACTTCGGGGTGGGGGTAGCCGTACCGGTTGCCCGCCCCGGCGGACACCACCGCCACATCGGGCCGGACCCGGTTCAGAAAGGCGGGCGTGCTGGATGTCTTGCTGCCGTGATGGGGGGCAACCACCACCGTGGACGCCAGCCGGTCCCCGGCCAGGGCGGCCAGTTCCAACTCCGCCTTTTTAGAAATATCGCCGGGAAAAAGGAAAGAGACATCCCCCATGCCGACCCTTGTCACCAGACTGTTATTGTTGGTGTTCCGCCACGACTCAAACCGGCTTTTTTCGGCAAAATCCACGGGCGGGTAAAGAAATTCGAATTTTACGCCGGTGACGGTCCGGCCGGCGACCAGCGTTTCATGGGCCGGCATGAGGATATTCCGCCTTCTGACAGCGGCCATAAGGGCCGCGTAATCTTCCGTTTCCTTGGGTTGGCCGTTGGTCCACAGCTCCCTGACATAAAACCGGTCCGCAATAAAAGCCAGGCCCCCGATATGATCGGTGTCCGGATGGGTGGCAATCACCGTGTCCACGGTGCGGATCTTGTTGCGCCACAGAAACGGGGCCACCACCTTTTCCCCGGGATCGAACGTGGATGTTCCGGCAAAGCCGCCGCCGTCTATTAAGACCACCTTGCCGCCGGGCAGCTCCAGCACGGCGGCATTCCCCTGGCCCACGTCCAGAATGGTGACGCGCAAATCCTTGTGCAAAAATCGGTGGCAGACCCACCAGCCGGCATCAATCATCAAAATCAGCAGAGACAAGGCAAAGGCGATTTGGGGCCCGCGCCGTACCCAACGGCCTTGGCCGGAAGGTGCTTTTTCGCCGGGATTCTGAGCGCCGGGCATATCGAGGGCAGAGGCCGCCAGCCATTGATAGGCAAACGCCAGGCCGGACAGCATCAAGACGTACAGGCAGGCCATCTCAAGAAGGCCGGGCGTCACCGAGGATACGGCGGCAAAGGGCAGGGCGGAAAGGCCCGCGGCAATGCCGATGGAAAAGTCAACCACGGCCCCGGCCAGGCCGAACAGCGCGGCCCCTGCCGGAGGCCACAGAAGATGGCCCGGCACCCCGGCCAGACCCAGGGGCACGGCGATAAATCCCACCAGCGGGATCAGGATGCAGTTGGATATCAGGCCCACCAGCGAGGTCTGGTTGAAATAATGCAGGGTCAGGGGCGCGGTGCCGGCAGTGGCAAAGGACGACACCAGAACAAAATTTACGGCAAATTTAACCGGACGGCTGCTGATGCGTTCCACCGGTGCCCGCGTCACAGCCATGCCCAGAACAATGAAGAGCACGGCGGCAAACGAGAGCTGAAAGGAGACCGAAAACAGGGAAGGCGGATGGGTCAGCAGAATTGCCAAAGCCGCCAGGGCCAGGGTGTTAAGCAGCCGGGGATCGCGCTGCACCACGAAAGACAGCAGAAACACCGCCACCATGATCACGGCCCGCTGAGTGGATGGCGACATGCCGGCAATGACGCCGTAACCCGCCACAAAGCAAAGGGTAACCATGGCCGCGCTTTTCTTCACCCACCCGTTCCACAGCAGCGCGGGCCAAAAGGAAAACAGCCGGGAAAACAGGGCAAACACAACAGTGGCCACGATGCCCACGTGAAGACCGGAGATGGCCAGCAGGTGGGCCGTGCCGGAGCGGACAAACGCCTCCCGCACCCGGGGCGCGATATCCTCTTTTTTGCCCACCACCAGGGCCTTTACCACGCCGGCCCGGGCGCCGGGGGCGGCCTTGTCAATGGCGCCGGCAATTTTTACCCGCAGGGATTCAATCCTGTGACGCGGGGTCTTTACCGCGTTTTCATCCAGCACGGCCACCCGGTCAACCGGGGCATAGGCCAGGCCGAACACATTCTGGTACGCCATGTAGTTCCGGTAGTTAAATGCGCCGGGGTTGGCAAAATTGCGAATGGGGCGGATAATGCCTGAAAACCGAAGGCCCGTGCCGGGGTCCAGCCTGTCAAAGGCGTCGTAAAGGGTGACGCGAAGCCGCCCCCGGGGCTCAAACCGTTTTTCCCCGGTTTCAAGGGCAGTCACCCTGAACAGAAACACCTGCCGGTTTCCGGTGATTTCCGGGTCGCTGTCCACCGTGCCGGTGATGGTCCACCGGGTTGCGCCATCCACATGGGCCAGCAGGTGGGTGTCGTTGATGACCGGGCTTACAAACCGGGCCATGGACATCCACCCGAAAAACAAAAGGGCCGGGGCAAAAAACCAGGCAGCCGGTTTCTGCCGGGCCGCTGCCAGAAGCCCCATGCCCG
>JBMORB010000461.1:0-5347 GCA_049320925.1 Thermodesulfobacteriota bacterium
ATCACCGGATATTCTTTCCTGTATCGGCTGATATAAGCGTCCCGGTCCACGGCTCCGCAAAGATAGTCCAGCGGCCGGATATAATCAAACTGGCCGTAAATATAACGCCCGTTTAAAAAAAGCGCCAGAATCACCGTGGCCGCCACCGCCGCAAGCCCCGCCCTGCCGGGAAAGACGGGAAGGCGCCGCGCCGCATCCGCCAGGGTCTTGACGCCGAAAACCGCCAGAACCACCAGCGGGGGAATGGCCGGTCCCATGTAGCGGATGCGAAAATCGGCCTGAAAAAGCACAAACAGCATGAACAGAACGGCAAAGAAAGCCAGGGCCGCCCGGTGAGCGGCAAAGGCCGGGAAAAAAGGGGGCCGGACACGGATAAACGCGGCCAGCGGCAGCAGCAGCAAAAAAGGATTCAGCCGCCCGTCAAAATAGCGAGGGTTGTCATCCCTCCCCTGAAAAAAGGCCCGAACCGGAATCGACAACGTCTGCCAGAAGGACTCCCCATAAACATGGCGTCGCATCCAGAAGGCATTTTTCACCGGCGCCTTTTCATTTTCCGCGCCGGGTTGCGCAACCACGGGAGCCGCCGGCCGGTTGAACACGCTGTTAAACAGGGGATAGACCGGGTTGTGCTTCCAGACAAAATTGCGGGCCATCCATGGGGAAAAAAAAACCAAGGCGATCAGCATGAATACAGCGGCCCATCCAACTCCGGCAAAAGCGTTTTTGTGCCGCAACCGGAAATTTTGTTTTGGAACATCCCTGTTTTTCTTTGACGCATAAAGAATCGGAACAAAGGTCCCCATGATCGGCAGCAGCAGCAGCCCGTTGTACTTGGTGCCCAGGGCCAGGCCGCAGGCAAGGCCGGCCGTTATCAGCCAGCGCGTTGAAAAATCCGCGTCATACCACCGGAGCATGCAGTAAAGCGACGCCCAGGAAAAACAAATCAGGCCCAGGTCCACGTAAACCGTTACCGACAGTTTTATAATCACCGGAAGGGTCAGAAAAAACAGGGCGCCCAGCAGGCCATAGATTCGATTCAGCTTCCGCCGGAGATACCGGTAGATCAGGCCGGCGGTCAGCAGGGCGAAACAAAAATGAACGTACTTGGCGGCAATGTCGTATTTAAAATAAAGGGGCACCAGATAAAGCAGGTCCAGGTTCATGGGGAAATAGGAAAAATGCATGGAAGGAATTTCATACATTCCGCCATGGCGCAGATACATCTTGGGAATGGCCAGGTGGTGGACCAAAGCGTCCCGGCTGACGGGGGGCACCGAGGCCAGGACCAGAATACAGGCAACCGCCATCACAAAGCCGGCCGACAGCAGCAGGCAAAGAATGGTCTGCCGCATACCCTTTGGACAATCATTGACCGGGACACCGCATGAATCCGGGGAAGTCATTGGCCGCCATTCTTTACAAAAAAGGTTAAAAAATGATTTTTAAATTAGATTTCAGAATCTTATACACAAAAAGAGCCGCCTTGGCAAGCAATAAAACCGGTCGACCCTTCCGTCCTGTCTGGATATCGCATATCCACTGTTGCGCCAAAACGGTTTTAACCATGGCGGCACATCTTTTGTTTGTTTATCCAAATCGAAATCGGGATCGGGATCGAATTTTATGCAGCGGCGACCTCACGCGGCGCAAGCGCCTGCGCTGCGCGTCAGGTCGCCATTCAGCCTGCGCCGGCCGTCGGCCTTTTTTATGGAAGCCTGAAGGCTTCCGCTACCTTATCCCAATCGCTATCGGAATTAAGGGATGCCGGGTCGGGACCCGGCCTGATGGACAACGAAGACATCCCGCATAAAAAAGGGGACACTACCTCCGTCAAACCAAATAAAAAAGGGGAGGCGGAACGCCTCCCCTTTTTTATGCTGATTCAAGCCAGCGGCTTACTCCATGGACATCGTCTTGACGTAGAGATTGGCGCCGTCCCAGTAACCACGGGGGCTGGCGGTAGCGTCCATGGCCAGCTGATAATCCTCCGGGCAGCGGGTGGACACATCGGTGACCGTGATTTCGATGTTGTCCATATCGGCGGCATTGACGGTCCAGGTGTTGTTGTTGGACAGAAGCGGACCGACATAGGTCTTTCCGTTGGCATCAGCTTCAAGAGACGCCTTGGTGACCGAGGTGTTGGTGGGGATGGAGAAGTAGTCGGCAATGGCCGAGGCAATGGAGTTGGCATCCGATTCGGTGGCCGAGCAGAAGGTCTTGTTTCTGTAGGCGATGAAGTTGGGAATGGCGATGGCGGCCAGAATACCGATGATGGCGATAACGATCATCAGTTCGATCAGGGTAAAACCCTGGGTTCCCAGTGTGACTTTGGCTCTCATTTTTCTTAACATGGTTTCCTCCTTGGTTTTGTGTTGGTGGTTCTGTGTTTCAACGCTATTGCGCCATTATACACTTTTTTTCTTTTACTGCCTGTTTTTTGTTTTACCTCCTTTTTGCCGCCGGTTAAAAATGAGGAACACCCTGCATTTTCATCCGCCTTCGGCCTTGTGGCTCTGGTATACGCAAAAAAGGTGCCACTCTGCCGCACAACAAAATTTATAAAAATTAAATTATTGATTTTAAATGAAATTTAATTTTTATCGCCTTTCAGGAACACTGTGTCTGTTTTCCGGATGGATGCGATATAAATGGAGTTTGATTACAATTTTTGACGTTTTTTTTACAAAAATTGTCACGGCTCTGAAGCGGCCTGCCAGACCGGAAATCTTATTTATCATCCTCTTTATCGGCGTCAAAACCCAGCTTCTCCAGCCGGTACCGGAAAGAGCGGAAACTGATGCCCAGAAGTTCGCTGGCCCGGTTCTTGTTGCCGCCGCTGCACTCAAGGCCCTTTTTAAGATAGGCTTTCTCAATATCGGCCAGGATTTCATCCAGCATCACCCCCTTGGCCACCTCTTCCAGATCGAACCGCCGGCCCGGCACCCCCTCGATCCACCGCCGCTTGTGAACCGCCAGGGAAAGGCTTTCCGGCAGGATGATGTTGGTGGTGGACAGGGCCACACTGCGCTCAATCAGATTTTCCAGCTCCCGGACATTACCCGGAAAATTGTATTTTTCCAGCATGTCCAGCGCATAAGTGGAAAGCTTGATGACCTCCTTGCCCAGATCCTTTGAAAATTTTTCAACAAAAAACTGGGCCAGAATACGGATGTCGCTTTTTCGCTCCCGAAGGGGCGGCACATTGAGCTCAATGACATTGAGCCGGTAAAACAGGTCTTCCCGGAAGTTGCCGTTGATCACTTCCTGGGAGAGCTTCTTGTTGGTGGCCGAAAGAATGCGGGCGTCCACCGCGATATCCTCGGTGCCGCCTACCTGCTTGAAAACCCCGTCCTGGACCACCCGCAGGAGCTTGACCTGCAGCGGCATGCTCAACTCACCGATTTCATCCAGAAAAATGGTGCCCTTATGGGCAATGGTGAAAAGCCCTTTCTTGTCGCTGATGGCGCCGGTAAAAGAACCTTTTTTATGGCCGAACAGTTCGCTCTCCATCAGGTTTTCTGGAATGCCGCCGCAGTTGACCACCACAAACGGGTGGGGCGCCCGGTCGCTCTGCTCGTGAATGGCCCGGGCAATGATCTCCTTTCCGGTGCCGCTCTCACCGGTGATCAGGACCCGGGTTTTGGTCTGGGCCACCTGCCGGACCATATTATATATGTGCTTCATCTTGGGATGGCTGCCCACGATGCGGCCGAAGTGAAGATGGTCCTCCAGGCTGCTGTCCAGGGCCTGGCGCTCCTGCTCCACGGTGCGCAGGGAAAGGGACCGGGCAATGGTCTGCTTCAGCTCAGTGCTGTCCAGGGGCTTGGGCACAAAATCATAGGCCCCCTCGTTCATGGCCTCCACCGCGGTTTCGGTGGTGGCAAAGGCGGAAATCATGATCACCACCGTGTCGTGGGACGCTTTTTTGGCGGCTTTCAGCACCTCGATACCCGATATGTCGCCCAGTCGCACGTCGCACAGCACCAGGTCAAACTTCATCTCCTTGAGCATGGACAGGGCCATGCCGCCGTTTTCGGCGCAGGCCACCTTGTAGCCCTCCCGCGAGAGCATCACATCCAGCAGCTCCCGCATGCTCAGCTCGTCGTCCACCACCAGAATGTTTGCCTTGGTGCCTGTCATGGGAGGCTCCTCCATTTGTTTTGCGTCACGCCGACATGGCGTCGAAGATCACCCGGCCGTCCACGATGGTCATCACGGCCCGGCCGGAAAGCTCCCAGCCGTCAAAAGGCGTGTTGCGGCCCAAAGAAACGAACCGCTTTGAATCCACCACCCAGGGCCTGTCCGTATCGATGATCGTGACGTGGGCGGGGTTCCCCTTTTTCAGGCCCCACGCTTTTCCCAGAATGCGGGCCGGCGCCATGGACATCCTGTCGATGAGCGCGGCCATGGACAGCACGTTGTCGTTTACCAGCCCAAGGGAAAGGCCCAGGGATGTTTCGATGCCGCTGATGCCGTTGGCCGCCGCGTCGAACTCCACCTCTTTTTCCAGCACCGAATGGGGGGCGTGGTCGCAGGCGATCACGTCGATGGTGCCGTCGGCAAGCCCTTCCCTTACCGCCTCCCGGTCGGCCACGGAGCGCAAGGGGGGGTTGACCTTGGCCGACGTGTCGTACTGGCCCACGGCCTCGTCGGTGAGCGTGAAAAAATGGGGCGCCGTTTCCGCGGTCACGGGCACCCCGCGCTTTTTGGCCTCGCGAATGATCCGCACCGACTCTTTCGCGCTCACGTGGGCGATGTGCAGGGCCGCGCCGGTCAGTTCGCACAGGGCCACGTCACGGCACACCATGACGCTTTCCGCGGCGTTGGGAATGCCGGCCAGGCCCATGCGGGCGGCAAAAGCCCCCTCGTTCATCACGCCCTGCCCCACCAGGGAAAGTTCCTCGCAATGGGAAATCACCGGCAGGCCGAACCCTTTGGCGTATTCCAGCGCCCTTCGCATGAGCTGGCCGTCGGACACGGGACGGCCGTCATCGGACAGGGCCACGGCGCCGGCGGCTTTCAGATCGCCGTACTCGGCCAGCTCCTTGCCGGCCGAATCCGCGCTGATGGCGCCCACCGGCCACACCTTGACCCCCACGCCGCACGCCTCGGCCCGGGCCCTTATAAATTCGCACACCTGCGCCCGGTCGTTGACCGGGTTTGTATTGGGCATGGGGCAGACCGCGGCAAACCCGCCCCTGGCCGCGGCCGCGCATCCGGTGGCAATGGTCTCCTTGTATTCGTATCCCGGCTCCCGCAAATGGACGTGCATGTCGATCAGACCGGGCGTCACGATCTTGCCGGCGGCGTCAATCTGCCGGGTAACGCCCTTTGCGGGCAGGCGACC
>JBMORB010000462.1:0-5342 GCA_049320925.1 Thermodesulfobacteriota bacterium
ACAAATGAATTGTTGGCAACTGCTCTTACTTTGGCTCTGGCATTTTACTGCTAAGCCTTTCTATGAGTTTCGGATGAACCGTTCTTCCTGCTGAACGCGCTTTATCGACTTTTACCCAAGCTTCAGCATAGTTACCCTCCTCATATAATGACCGCGCCCATGCTTCCCATACGAGGGTGTAGGAATCATCCAGTTCCGCGCTTTTCTGAAAAAATTGATTGGCCATTTTAAAACATCTATCACGTTCCGCCGTACCATTTTCCTGGTTCCTTGCCCACCAGGAATAAGCCAAGCCGGCATCATTGAAAACAGCTGGTTTTTGAAATTCATCATCAACCAATGCAGCTGCCTTCTCGTAATATATTATAGCTTTATCGTATTTTTTTCTCACCATCATGATTTGACCAAATCCCCAATAGGGCCAATAGTTTTGGGGATCAAGCAACCAAGCTTGATTATAACGACGCATTGCATAATGATAATTCCCTTCTTGGAAATAGTCGTCCGCTACTTTTGCCCAAGCATCACTTGCCGCCTCTCTGCTACCGAATTTTTTTGCCGCTTTTTTTATTAAATCTTCATCCGCTTTTTGAAGAAACTCAGGGCGAGGCATCTCTGGTTGACCATACATCGGAATGTCATCAATCCGTTGGTCGTTTGGAACTGTCGCACAACTGGAAAAAAGAAAGGCCCCAAAAACCAGCACACATATGAAATTTAAAGCATTATCGGTTGTTTTCATGACAGTCTCCTCCTCACGTATGCATTCAACAGTGATTATGTGTCGTGACGTAAAGTGGTAATTCCCCCGTTTTGCCTGGATACTAGAATTTACCTTATCGCAATGTCAACGGGAAAGTGGGTTATGGGTTATGCGTCATGACGCTCTCCCTCGTCACTCCGGGTACTGACCCGGAGTCCAGTGCGGCCGACCATCAACGGGTGGCACGGGCTAAGGCCGAATGGCCTTGCCCGTGAACATCAGTGCGGTAAAGATTGCTTCGTCGCTTTGCTCCTCGCAATGACTTTTCAAACAAACACGGGCAAGCTTGCGCTTGGCCCGTGCCACCCATTAAAGAAAATTTACAATACAACAAAACGCACCCGGTAAATATGCTCGTCCGGTTTTTCGGCAACCTGAAGGTCGCCGCTACATTTGGTTTTCCGCCGGCATGTGCCGGGCGGGACATCAATGGCGGGTTTCCGCCCTTCGCAGCGCAGCCGAGCGCGGGCGGTTTTTTCGGAAGAAAGCGGGCAAATAGTGTAAGGGCGAACCTGTGTGTTCGCCCATCGATGGGGCAGACACGCAGGTCTGCCCCTACATAAATTCCCGCGGCTGAAAAACCCGTTTGCGCGAGGGAAGCCGAAGGCCAGGCCGCGGGGCGCGGTTCTTTTGGTACTTTTCCTTGGCGGCAAGAAAATTACACGAATCAGCGGTGGAAGCAGTCGCCGTAACAGACTTCCTTTAAGGCGCCATCGGCCAGCCGGACCATCAGGGCGCCGCTTTCATTCACGTCCTCGGCGACGCCGGTCACGGTTTCGCCGGGCGTGACCACGGTCACCGGCCGGCCCAGGCTGGCGGCATGGCTTTTCCACTGTTGAATCACGGAAGGCAGATCAATGTGTTGCAGGCCGGCTTCCAGGGCGTCTAAAAATTCCCGCATCAGGGTTACGCGGCTAAAGGGGGCGCCGGTGAGGGTTTTGATGGAGGTGGCGTTGGGCTCGTAACGTTCCGGGGTGTTGTTGACGTTGATGCCGATGCCGATGTTGACAAACTCGATCCGGTTGCCGATGGCCTGCATTTCGGAAAGCAGGCCTGCCAGTTTTTTTCCGCCCGCGAGAATGTCATTGGGCCATTTCACGGCGGCTTCCACGCGGCAGAGCCGCCGCAGCACCCCGGCCAGGGTGAGGGAAGCCAGAAAGGTGAGTTTAAGGCCGTCGGTTGCCGGAATGTCGGGCTTTAAAACAAGGGTCATGTAAAGGCCGCCCGGGTCGGAGCGCCAGGTTCTGTCCATGCGGCCCCGGCCCCCGGTCTGGGTGTCGGCCACGACAACGGTAAGATGCGGGCACCCCTGCCGGGCCAGGTCTCTTGCCGCATCCATGGTGGAGCCGGTTTCGGCAAGATGGTGAATGGCGGTTTCCCTTTTGGGGAACTCCCATGGAAAGGGGATATCCGGAGCACTCGAAAGCAGGACGGCGTTGTTTTCAACGGAAATGCCGTACCCGGCGGCCTTTAAGTCGGTTATGGCTTTTTCCAGCGGGCCGGGCGCGCCGGAAAGGGCCGCCACGAGGTCGCCGAAAGTCACGGGGCCGGTCGAAGATCGCAGTATCTGAAGCAGTCTGGTTTTCATGGGGATCGAGTTGGCGCCGGCCTGGGTTTTCCCCTGCGCCGGCCGAAGGCAAGATAGATCACCCATCCGGCAAAGGGGATAAAAGCGACAACACCCCATGCGGCTTTTTTCTCAATGCCGCCGAAATCGCGGCCGACCACGTCCAAAAGGGCCCAGCAGGTCAGCAGATAGGAAACAATGCTAAGTGCGATAATAATGAGGGCAGGCGTACTCATGGGTGTTAAACCGTCAATGGTCAGTCAGGTCGGGCCGCCCCTGAGTCGCTCGAAGACTTTCAGAATCGTCTCCGCGTAGGGACGGCTGTAGTTGTAGTTCAGCAGAATCTGATAGGCGGTCTGCGAATCAATGTCCGGTTTCCATCCGTAATGGGAAAGAAACGAGGCCACGCTCAGAATGGCGTCCGGGTGGGTGAAGAGATCGACCCGCCCGTCCTTGTCTCCATCGACGCCCAGCTTGAGAATGTTGCTGGGCATGAACTGGGGAATGCCCATGGCCCCGGCAAAGGAGCCCCGCAGGGTAACGGGGTCGTCGATCTTTTCCCGCTCCATGTAGGTCAGCAGGGCCTTTAATTCTCCATAGGCCCAGTCCGCCTTTTTTTGCGCCCGTTCGGCATAAGCCTCCCGGTTGAAATTCGTGGTTTCCGCGATGGTTTGCC
Source organism: Thermodesulfobacteriota bacterium (assembly GCA_049320925.1). Lineage (GTDB taxonomy): Bacteria > Desulfobacterota > Desulfobacteria > Desulfobacterales > Desulfosudaceae > Desulfosudis. Next base: position 3,007 of record JBMORB010000462.1, read on the forward strand.
AGAAAGTTTCCCGCATGTCCGGGTCGGAAAGGACCGCCAGCGATGAAAGCGTGTTCAGTGTGGGCCGGCTGCCCAGATACGCGCCGAACCGGGTTTCCACCAGCAAAACGGCGGCGATGATCTCTTTTTCAACATTATAAGTGCTTCGGGCCGCGTCAAACCAGGGCTGCTGGGCCTGCATGTAATCCCGCGCCCGGCGCAGGGCCGCGTCGCTGAGAAACTGGTCGTAGTTGAGTCTGGATTCGTTCTGATGAAAGAAAAGGGCGGTGCCGGCCTGTTCAAAGGTGACGCCGGGGCTGTCATAATACCGTTTCAGCATCCGGCCGTTAAACCCTTCCCGCTCCAGCCTTTCACAAAGCAGGGAAAAGGCCGGGGGCTTGTCTTCGACAGGTTCAAAGGTTTTTTCAGCCGGAACCTGTGGCCCGGGCGGTGTTCCGCAGCCGATCATCAGCAGAAGGATCGCCGTAAACAAAAATCGTGTTGCAAAGGAGCGCTCAGATAATGACATTACCAGTCCTTATAAAAGCAGGCGCCGGATGAACCGGATACGGCATGGGGAGCAAGAAGAAATCCTTGACGGAAAACCGTCCACGGGACGGGTCAATTGTCAATGTGAAACACGTCCTTGAGTACGGCCAGGTGACGGGGGTCGTCGCAGCGGGTTTTCGCGCTGTCGTCCCCCACGCTGCCCACGGGGCCGCCGTTGCACTCCACCATGTTAAAGCTGATGTCCAGGGGCGGTATCCCCATATCGTGCATCAGGTCCCGGCCGATGCCGGCGGTGATGTCGATCATTTCACTTAAGGTCTCATGAAGCTCAATGGCGGTCTCAAAGTTCATGTCGTCGCAGAACATGGCGGTCTTGCTCTTGGGGTCGATGCCCAGCTTGTCATAATGCTCGATCAGCTTGACGCACCAGGAGGTGGGGTCACCGCTGTTGTGCTGGCACCCGTCAAAGAGCTTGGCCAGGTAGAGATCAAAATCCCGCAGAAAGGCGTTGAACCCCACCACGTCCGACAGGCAGATGCCGGGTTCGCCGTGATATTCCTCGATCCAGTCCCTCAGCGCGGTCTTCTGGCTCAGCTCCAGCCGCGTGCCGAGCTGCTGGTAGGCCATCAGCCATTCGTGGCTCATGGTGCCCATGGGCGCCAGCTTGTGCTTCATGGCAAAGTAGGGATTGGTGGTACCCACGAACAGGTAGGAACGGAGCTGTTTTTTAAGCTTTTCAATGACTATGCCCTGCCAGTAGTGGGAATACCGGAAGCAGGTGCCGATGTCGGCGAACTTGAACCCGGAAAGCTGGCCGGTTTTCAAAAGGGTGGTGAGGTACTCGATCTTTTTGGCCAGCCGCTGTTCCCCGGTGTCCAGCGTATCCTCCACGCTGTGGAAGCCCTTTTCGTTGATGCTCTGGTACTTGGAATAAATTTCGCTGACAATGGTCAGCACGGGAACGGAAAAAAAGATCGTGGAAATCCACGGACCCTTGATTTCGATCTGCAGGCGGCGGTTGTTGTCGATTTCAGCGGTGATATATTTTCTGTTTAACTGGACCAGCCGCAGGTATTCGATAAAGTCTTTTTTAAAGACGTTCAGGGAGTCCAGATATTCAAGCTCATCGTCCTTGAACCGAAGCGTGCACAGGTGATCAATTTCCTGATTGATCTCCTGTATATGGCCTATTTTCTTTTTGTTTTTGGACTCAAACCGATAGCGGACAATCACATCCGGGTGCATGTGAAGGACGATCTGCGCCATGGTGAGTTTGGAGAACTCGGTATCCAGCAGACTGTTGATGATCGTCATTCACTTCCTCCGGCCGGATCGCCCGTCACTGCTTTTGGCTTGTCCGGCCACGGCCTTATCAAAAGATAAATATAAGTATGCAAGTATATTAAATGAACTATATAACCAACCCGCCTTTTCTTGTCAACGATACTTTTTCCGGTGTTTGGCGCCGGACACCCTGCCGCCGGTGGTAAATGCCCCCTGTTCCTGTCACGGCTGGATCAGATATCCGGATTCATCGAAATTGCTATCGGGATCGGGATCAAAACTCACGTGGTGTGCCGAATTTCGTTTAAGGGGTTTTGCGGAAGGCCGTGCCCTGCATGAAGGCCACGGTTTCCTGATTCTGGTTGAAGACCGAAATGGCATAAGTGCCGATTTTACGGCTTAAGGCGATCTCTTTGGCCTCGGCGGTGAGCTCGTCACCGGCCCTGGCCGCCTTGAAATAGGACATGGTGATGTTGATGGCCACGGCGTCAACGCCGTGGGAGTTGGAAGCCGCGGCAAAGGCATAGTCGGCCAGGGTGAAGATGGCGCCGCCGTGGCCCAGG
>JBMORB010000463.1:0-5300 GCA_049320925.1 Thermodesulfobacteriota bacterium
CGTCGGACCATTTCTCGATGGGCCTGTCTGAAATGGTGATCAGCCGCACATCGATTCCTTCCAGGGGCCGGCCCACGCAGTTTCCATACCCCTGTTCGCTCATCTGCTTGGTCTCGGCCAGAATTTCGCGGCTGCCGATGGAGATGACGGGCACCGCCTCGGAGGCGCCGTAGGGGGTGTGAATCTGGGCTTCGCCGGTCAGGGCCGAGGCAAACTGTTCGATGTTGGAAGGGTGAACCGGGGCTCCGGCCGACACCACCCGCCGCAGCGACGGCAGTTGGATATTGCGTTTCTGGCAGTAACCGCCCACCCGGTTGAGCAGGGCAGGGGAGGCAAACATGTTGGTTACCCCGTGGTTGAAAATGCCTTCCAGAATCCGTTCCGGGTTGACAAAGGCCGGCTTGGTGGGGTCCATGTCCGGAATCACGGCGGTCATGCCCAGGGCCGGGTCAAACAGGGCAAACAGCGGAAAGGTGGGCAGGTCGATCTCGTCGGGACCGATCTGAAAGTGGTCCTGGATATGCTGAATCTGGGCGTCGAAATTGCCGTGGGTGTAGACAACGCCCTTGGCCGGGCCGGTGCTGCCCGTGGTAAACAGGATGGCCGCGGTTTCATCACGCCGGGTTTCGGCCATTTTGTAGTCCTCCGAGCCGGACGCGCGGATTTTGTCCAGGGTGTGGCCGCCCCAGAACCAGCGCCTCCCCACGGTGACCCAGGTGTCCACGGTTTTGAAAAATTTCGGGTAGAGCTTGCGCACCACGTGGGCCAGGGGAATGCCGATGAACGCCTGGGGGTCGGTTTCGGCAAAACAGCTCACCATGCGCCGGACGCCCATGCCAGGGTCCACCACCACCGGCACGATGCCGGCCTTGAACAGGGCAAAAACCAGGGAAAAAAAGTCCAGGCTGGGCCGCACCATGAGAATGGTGCGGGTGCCCCGCCGGATGCCGGCCTGCGTAAGTCCGGAGGCCAGCCGGCTGGAGTCGGCGTCAAGCTGGGCAAAGGTAAAGTGGGCGTAGGTGACCCGGCCGGCCCGGTCCCGGCCGTGGGGCGCGATCACCGACTTTTTGTAGGGGTGCTGCCGGGCCATTTGCGTCATGCGGGCCGCAATGTTGACCACCGGGTTGTCGTTGTCTGATGTCATGGCATCGGTGCGTAATTAGAAGTTGTTGTCATCGAAATCGCTATCGCTATCGGTATCGAAATCGGATTTTATGCACGGTGGCTTTTCTAAAAATTATTTTCTCTCACCCGTTTGGAGGTTTATTTTAGAAATTCATAAATTCGATCGTTATAAATGCAATATCCTTTTTAAAAGCTGATTTCGGGCAACAATGGTCACGGATGTCTTTTCAAAAAAGCCTCGATCCGGTCCCCCACCGGTCCGGGTTCGTCTTCCAGCAGGTAGTGGCCCGCGGTTTCAAACGGATGGCATTCGGCAAGGGGGAAACGGCGTTGCCACTCGGCGTAATAATCCCGGTCAAAAACAAAATCGTGCATGCCCCAGCAGATCAGCATGGGAAAAGCGGACAGCTTGTGAAGATTGTCGTCCAGAAACCGGCCCATTTCATAGCTGGGGTCTTTTTCGGTCAGGGCGATGTCCTGAACAAATTTCAGGGTGGCGATGCGGTTGGCCCAGCTGTTGTAGGGCGCGATGAGCCCGGCCTTTACGTCGGGCGCCAGTTTTTTGCGGGGCGCCATGTAGAGGGCGGCCCTGGCAAAGAGGTTGGCGCCCAGGACCGCGGGAACGGCAAAGGGCGCGATGTGACGCAGGACGCGAAGCCGGGCCGGAATGGGCTTGCCCGGAAGCTTTAAAAACGCCGCCGTGTTGGTGATGACCACCCGCTTGATTTTCTCCAGGTTTCGTAACGCGAAAGCGCACCCGATAAACCCGCCCCAGTCGTGAACGATCAGGGTGATGTCCTTTTCAATGCCCAGTCCTTTGACCAGGGCCTCTACATCCTCCACCCGGTCCTGCAGCCGGTATCCGTATTGGTCGGCCGGCGGCTTGTCCGACAGGCCGCACCCGATATGGTCCGGGCACACCACCCGGAAGGCCGGGGAAAAACGCTTTACCAGTTCCCGGTAGTAAAAGGACCAGGTGGGGTTGCCGTGAAGCATGAGCAGGGTTTCGCCCGAACCCTCATCCAGGTAGTGATAGTCCCATCCCCGAACCTTCATGAAGTGTGAAGAAAACGGGTAAAGGCGGGCAAAGGCGGTTTTATCAACGGGCGTCGCCATTACCATTCCACCCCCAGCATCAGGCAGTTTAAGCCGCTGCCGATGCCCAGAAAACCCACCAGGTCACCGGGTTCGAGAAACCCGCGCTCGTCGGCAATGGCCGCGGTCATGGGCAGGGAAACCGTGCCCATGTTGGCCAGGTAGGGGTAGGTGGGAAAATCCTTTTCCGTTGCAACGCCGATGGCCTTTAATATGCCCCGCTGGTTGGCCTCGCCCACCTGGTGGCAGATCACCTTGTCCGGCTTGTCGTCGGGAAAGCCGAGTTCCTGCTTGAACGCCTTGAAGGTTTCGGTACCCAGGACCACGCCGTTTTTCAGCACGCCCACGGCATCGGTTTCCATTTTATAAAACTGGCTGGCGGCCCCGGTGTCCGGCCCCCAGATGCAGAGCCGGTGGTGTTGAGAGGCGTTGCGCACCACCCCGCCCAGCAGCCGGTGGCGACGGTAGGCAACGGCCGGTGCCTGGCTGCCGGTCAAGGTCAGGGCCACGGCCCCGGACCCGCCGGTGAGCACGGCCATCGATTTTTTAAACGATTCCATGTCGCACTCCCGGTTCATCCGGTCGATGGTCAGGTCCACGATCTGGCGGGCCGACTCGCAGGAAACCACCATGCCGGCCCGAATCTGGCCCAGCTCAATGGCATTGGCCACTTCGATCATGCCGGTCATCACGCCCAGGCAGGCGTTGGAGATATCATAAATGACGGCGCGGCTGTCCAGGCCCAGGCCGTCGGCAACGGCGCAGGCCGTGGCCGGTTCCAGGTTGTCCCGGCACACGCCGCAGTAGACGATCATGCCGATGTCCGACGGGGAAAGGCTTGACGCGGAAAGGGCCTTTTTGCCGGCCTTGAGGGCCCCGGTGTACATGGGTTCGCCGGGGTCCCAGAACCGGCGCTCCCGAATGCCGGTGAGGGCCTGGAGCTGGCCCTTGCGCAGGTTCAGCTTGGTGTACAGCGGGGCCAGCCGTTCCTCCAGTTCCTGGGAAGTGATCACGTGGGGGGCCAGTTCGTAGCCGAACGCATCGATATGGACTGTCTGGTAGCGCATTCTGCCGCCGCATCTCCTTATATGGTGTCGATTCCGGGCAAAAACAAGCGAGAGCCGCTCTTGCAAGGGGCGGTTGTTTCGAAAAGCTATAATTTATCAGGTCCGGTTGTCAAGGAAGGAATACCGGACCGGTATCATTGTTTTTCCCTGGAAAGGTGTTCCAGGACCAGCACCAGGACAAACCCGGTCACGGCAAGGAGCAGGGCGAAAACCAGGTCCCGGTCAAGCTGGGGCAGCACGTTGGCCTCCCGCAGCACATGAACCTTGTCCCGCAGTACCATGACTTCCAGGGGCTCCTTCCATGGCCAGATTTTTTTCATGGACCCGGCCATCAGGCCCGTGAGAAAGGCCATGGTGATGTTGTGCCACCGGGTCAGCAGGTAGCTCAGCACCCGGGAAAAACACAGCAGCCCGGCCACGCACCCCGCGCAGAAAACCACGATGACCAGCAGGTTTTCGGGCGAAAACGGATTTTTCAGGGCGCCGGTGATGAAAACATATTTGCCCAGAACCAGCAGCAGGAAGGCGCCGCTGATGCCGGGCAGGATCATGGCGCAGATGGCCACAAAACCGGAGATAAAGATAAACCACAGGGCCTCGGGCGTGGAAACCGGAATCAGGCTGACAAAAACCCATCCGGTGACGGCGCCCAGAAAGCATGACAGGGCGGCGCCGCCCCGCCAGCGGCTTACCTTGCGGCCCACCACCAGGATGGAGGCGGCAATCAGGCCGAAAAACAGACTCCAGGTAAAGACCGGCTGGTGGACCAGCAGCCAGTTCATCAGCCGGGCGAAACTCAGGATGGCGGTGCCGATGCCGGCCAGAAGCACGATGAGAAACCGGGCGTGGACCACGGACAGGACGCCGTGAAGGTCAAGGGCCAGAAGGCGCCTCACCGCGCCGGCATTGAAGGATTTGATGGCCGAAAGGATCTGCTCGTATATGCCGGTGATCAGGGCAATGGTGCCGCCGGACACCCCGGGAACCACGTCCGCCGATCCCATGCACAGTCCTTTGGCATAAAGCACCGCGGCTTCCCGCGGGGTGCGGGGGCCCGGGCTGTTGAAAAACGCCGCCTTCCAGGTTTCAACGCGTCGGTTCTGCATCAGCATTCCGTTCTTGCGGACGGGTTGTCCGGACAGGGTGTGAGAACAGCCGGGTCATGTCTGCGGGTCTGCCGTGGGCTGGTTTTTTTCCCCGATATACCGGAACCAGGTGTTCATCACGGCATTGACCAGGGTGGCCAGGGGAATGGCGAAAAAGAGACCCCACATGCCCCAGATGCCGCCGAACACCAGCAGGGCCACGATAATGGCCACCGGATGAATGTCCACCACCTCGGAAAGCAGCAGCGGGGCCAGCAGGTTTCCGTCCAGGGCCTGAAGAATAAGATAACTGATCACGGTCCATGTAAAGTGGGGTGAAATCCCCCACTGGAAAAAGGCCACTATGGCCACCGGGAAAAACATGAGGGTGGCGCCGATGTAAGGCGCCAGCACCGAAAGCCCCACGGCCAGGGAAATAAGGATGGCAAACTTCAGGCCGAGGGCGGCAAACAGAATGTAGCTGGCGGTCCATACAATGATGATTTCCCATATCTTGCCGCGCACATAGTTGGCGATCTGCTGGTTGACCTCCTTCCACACCTCGGCGGCCAGGCGGGAACTTTTGGGCATGAACAGCCTGAGCCAGTTCAGAATTTTCAGCTTGTCCTTCAGAAAGAAAAAAACCATGAGCGGCACCAGGATCAGGTAAACCACCATCATGGTGATGATGGTTCGAATGGAGGCCACGGACACGGAAAGAAGATACTGGCCCAGCTGGGTGAACTCCGATGTCAGGAAATCGATAATCTGGTCGATCTGGTCCCGGCTGACCAGTTCCGGGTACCTCTCCGGAAGCTGAACAAGCTGTTTCTGCCCGTTGGCCATCAGGGCCGGCAAATCCTGGAACATCTGGGCAATCTGGCGGGAGAGCATGGGCAGGAGAAAAAGAATGACGATTACCAGGCCG
>JBMORB010000464.1:0-5292 GCA_049320925.1 Thermodesulfobacteriota bacterium
TGGGCGCTGCGCGTAAAACAGCGATCGCCTCTCCGCGAAGCGAAGCATAATCCTTTGCGCCTTTGCGGTGCAAAAACAAAAAGAACCTTCCAAAAATCAAAATTAAATTTTTTCATGGGAAGAACCCCGGTTTTTAGAGGGCTCCTGATGTTTGCAGGTGCTGCCGTTGGCGCAGGTCATCTGGCAGAGCAGCTCCCCCTGTCCGCAGGCATGGGTTTCAAACTGCAACACCGGGTGGTCAATGCCGAAACTCTTTGACAGCAGACCGACGAGTGTCTTTGACAGGCGTTCAGTGTCGCTGACCATCTGGTCGGCCACCACCACGTGGCCGGTCATGGCCACGGAGCCGCCGCCCATGGTCCAGGCGTGCAGGTAGTGAACGCCCAGAACGCCTTCCACCGCCTCCATCTTTTCCTTGACCGTTTCCAGGTCCAGGCCCCGGGGCGTGCCGTTCATCAGCACATGCACCGCCTCTCTGAGCAGCAGAACCGCGTTCCACGCGATATAGACCACGATGGCCAGGCTCAGGGCCGGATCCAGCCAGGGCAGGTCGGCCACCCGCATGACCAGGGCGCCGGCCAGCACCGCCGCCGATGTGAGCGTGTCGCCCACCATGTGGAGAAAGGCCCCCCTGGCGTTCAGATTATGCGCGGAGTCCCTGTGAAGCAGGATGGCCGACAGGCCGTTTCCCAAAAGTCCGGCCAGGGCCAGCCAGGCCACGATATTCAGGTTGACCGGAAAAGGATCGATCAGCCGATCCATGGCTTCCACTGCGATGTAGAGGGCCGCGCCGCCCAGGAGGGCCGCGTTGATTACGGCGGCCAGAATTTCCAGCCGCTGCATGCCGAAAGAGTGCCGCAGGGAGGGCCCCTGTCTGCCGGCCCGGTGGGCGGCATAGGCGACCACAAGGGCGGCAAAATCACCCAGGTTATGCACCGCGTCCGAGATCAGAGCCATGCTGCCGGCCACCAGGCCGCCGGTGATCTGTGCCGCCGGAATCAAAAGGTTGATGACCATGGCCATCAGCAGGCGGCTGCCCAGGGTTTTGCCCTGAGCGGTCCCGGAATCGTGATGATGATGTGTCACGGCGCCTCCTTCTTTTCCACCGGATAACCGCCGCGGGTCCACACACCCCAGCCGTCCGCCAGCACCTTTACATGGACATACCCCATGCCGATCAGCATGCGGGCCAGGTCCTCGCTCAACGAACAGGCCTCGCCGTCGCAGTAGACGATCACAATGGTTTGCGGATCGGGAACCGCCTTGAAAAACCGCTCCTCGTATTCATCGATCAGGACCCATGGCACATTCAGCGCGCCGGGAATATGGCCCGCGGCAAACTCCTCGGGCAGCCGGGCGTCCACAAACACCGCCTCCCGGCGTTCGTAAAAAGAAACGGCCTCGGCCAGGGGGACGATCATGCTTTGCCCGGTGACCGCCTTGAGCCGGGCCGCCGGCGACCAGTCCGCCATCAGCGGAATGCCGCCGGGCCGGAAATGGTTGACGGCCAGGGCGAGGCCGCAGGCGATTGCCAGCAGCAGGGGAACCTGCCAAAGCACCTGTTTCAAAGTGGAGTCTTTCGTTGGTTGGGCCACAACCGCCCTTTCTTGCAAGTACGATACCCGCGAGCCGCCTGACAGATGTTATCGACCGTATTGGGTAGTTTAACTGGTTTGGGCCTTTGCATCAAACCATTCACGTGTTTTCAGGCATATCTTCACCAGCATGAGCATCACCGGCACTTCGATAAGCACGCCCACCACCGTGGCCAGGGCCGCGCCGGACGAAAGGCCGAACAGCATGGTGGCCGTGGCAATGGCCACCTCGAAATGGTTGGAGGCCCCGATCATGGCCGCCGGCGCCGCGTCCTGATAGGAAAGCCTGAGCAGCCTGGCCAGGCCGTACCCCAGCGCGAAAATCAGCACGGTCTGAATAAAAAGCGGAATGGCGATCCAGACGATCGTGAGGGGGTTGGAAACAATGACTTCTCCCTTGAAGGAAAAAAGCAGCACCAGGGTGGCCAGCAGGGCGACGATGGTGACCGGGGTGAGCACGTGCAGAAATTTCTCCTTAAACCATGCTTCGCCTTTGGCAAAGATGACCCACCGGCGGGAAAAATAGCCTGCCACCAGGGGCAGGGCCACGTAAATGCCGATGGAAAGCAGCAACGCCTGCCAGGGAACCGGCAGCTTGCCCACGCCCAGCAGGAAACCGCCCAGCAGGCCGTAAAGCACCAGCATCGTAAGCGAGTTAATGGCCACCATTACCAGGGTCAGGCCGTCGTTTCCTTTTGCAAGAAAGCCCCATACCAGCACCATGGCCGTGCAGGGAGCGATGCCCAGCAGAATGCAGCCGGCCAGGTAACTGCGCCACAGCGGCACCTCCATCATCTTGACGCCGTCAACCACTACCACGGTTCCGGCGCCGTGAGTGGCGCCCACGGGCAGGTCCAGGCCGAAGGGCATTTTCACCAGGTCCACGGCTTCCGGGCCGATAAAGCCATAAAACAGCGTGCCCAGAAAAAAAGCGGCGATGGCATACATGGTAAACGGCTTGACGCACCAGTTGATAAACAGGGTCAGAAAAACCGGTTTGCCGCTTCTGCCGGCCCGGACCACCGAGGCAAAATCGATCTTCACCATGATGGGATACATCATGAAAAACAGGCAGACGGCAATGGGAACAGACACCACCGGCGCGCCGTTTACATGAATGGCCAGCCCGTCCAGGTACCGGGCCACACCCGGGGCCACCTTTCCCAGCACAATGCCGGCAAGAATGCATAAAAACACCCACACGGTCAGATAACGCTCAAACAGGCCCGTCATTTTACGGTCATTGGCGGTCTGGTCCATTTTGATTTTCTCCCTTATGTCGCAGACAGGTTGTCTGGCAGGCCGGCCACAAAGTCACGGATTTCGTCGCGTACCCGGCGAAAGTGGACCATGGCCTCCTCTTCGGAGCCGGCGGTTTTCGCCAGTTCCGGCGGGTCGTCAAACCCGGCGTGCACTCTTTTGACCGGGCCGTAAAACATGGGGCAGGTCTCGTTGGCATGGCCGCACAGGGTAATCACGTAATCAAAGTTTTTATCAGGCAGCTCGTCGATGGTCTTGGAGGCCTGGGCGCTGATGTCAACGCCGGCCTCGGCCATGGCCCGAACGGCCAGGGGATTTAAGCCCTTTTTTTCAATGCCCGCCGAGTACGCGTCGATGGTGCCGGGCTTTAATTTTTTCGCCCACCCTTCGGCCATCTGGCTGCGGCAGGAGTTGCCGGTGCACAGGAACAGAATTTTTGTTTTTTTATTCATGCGGTCTCCTTTTCAAAAAGGGGGTATCTAAAAATGATCGTCCCATAAAAGTCAAAATCCAGACGGCTTCGTAAAAAGTCCAAGTTCAAGGCGCGCAAATCCTGAGGAATGAGGCGTACTGAACGTACGCCGCAGTGACGAGGGATGCAGCGCAACGCAGAAATTGGGCTTTTTACGAAGCCGTCAAAGCTATTCAAAATCAAACCTCGTCAGATAGGCGGTAAGTTTTTCGCGGTTTTCCGGGGTCAATTCCGGGCAGTCGTCTGTGCCCCGGCCCCCGTCCATCACGCCGACGGCAAACACCATGCAGGTGGGCTGACCGCATTTCTTGCAGTTGGTTTTGGGCAACAATTTCAAAATTTCCATCAACAGGGGTTTCTTTTTCCCCGCATAACACGGCGTGATTCCGGCCCGATTTTTCCATGCATTGTTGATCTCGCTTTTCAGCCACTCCACCAGCTTTCGGGCCTCGGCCTCATCCTTCAGGGCGTTAATCGCGATCTTGCGGCCATGCACGGTAATCAGTTTGCCCGAAACCTTGAAAGTCACCGACGGCGGGTCCGAAATATAGACATCTCCACCCAGAACCGCGTTCAGGTAGGGCAGGGCCTCGCTCACATCCTGGTCCAGATGGGCAAAGCAGTGCACGGCCATGGCGCCGGGCATGCATTCGGAATTAAAAATTTCCAGGCGGTATGTCTCCAGCAACATTTTGTATCCTTCATCGATCCTTCATGCGGTCGGTCCCCTGGCCCAGGAGAAGGCGGATCTCCCGCGAACATCACCGGCCCCTGGGACTGGTTTCCCGGCACCGGCCTTGAGTGCAGGCTCCGGTGGCGGCCTTTATTTCATCCAGTGACCGGGCACCCGCGGCAACGGCCCGCAGGATATCCCCCTTGGTGGTGCCGGAGCAGTAACACACGGTTTCTGCTTCCGGCGCCCGGCGGATATCTTCGGTAAATGAATTGCCGGATAAATTTTTCATGATTCCTTTGCCCTTCAGCAGCAGGTCCCGCCGCAGGTGCAGCCGGACGCCGGTCCGCCGGCCGAGGTAGATATGGTCCGGCCGGCCGCTCGTTTGACCGCTTCCTTGACCCGGTCGATATCGGCCCGGTTCAGGTTGAAGTTCTTATTTTTTTCGATCCCTTCGTCGGTGATCACCAGATAGTGCTCCATGGGCACCAGAGCGTTTTCCAGAATCGCCCTGGCGCATCCCACCTGGCACCCGTCGATGACCACCAGGTTCGGCACGTCTTTGGCCGACTGCACGAACCCGGAAAGCTGGCCCCCGATGCCGGCCAGGCAGAACATTTTGCCAAATCCCTCCCGGGTCAGCTCAATGGCCGCCTGGTTGGAAAGCTGGCCCACGTTGGAACCGCCCGAGCAGGCCAGGATCATCACCTCATTTCCGGAAGCGCAGCATGTCTCAGGCATTTTATTCTCCTCTTTTTGTCGACCATGATATGGGAAGCGATTTTGCTCGTTACTGTTTCTTAGAATCCGGAAGCGCCGCTTCCCAAAAGGTCAAACCCGATCAGATAGGTGATGGTGAAATAAACGCCCATCCCGATAAAAATAACCGCCGTCAGCCAGCGGAGATATCGCTCGACAAAGGACAATCCCTTGACAAAATTGCCGGCGAACCGGACGCTGAAGGCCAGCAGGCCGGCGAACCCGATCACCGGCAGGGCCGTGCCGACCCCGTACCACAGGGGCAGCCACACGCCCGATTCAAATTTAAGCGCCAGCGGTAGAACGCTGCCGAAAAACAGGGCCGCCGATACCGGGCAGAAGGAGAGAGCGAAAACAAACCCCAGAAAGACGGCCCCGACAGCGCCGCCCCGGCTCATTCGGTGAAGGAATTTCCAGTCTGAATTTCCCCAGGACCACAACCGCAGTGGAATAATATCCAGAATCAGCAGCCCCACCACAATCAGTATCGGGCCGAGCAGCTTGTTCATGTACCGCTGCAGAAACATGGATAC
>JBMORB010000465.1:0-5275 GCA_049320925.1 Thermodesulfobacteriota bacterium
ACCAGCGGCGGAGACTCGGTATTTGACACCCTGACCGCCGTGGGCGGCGGCGCGGGCGGCGGCGCGGGTATCAGCGGCAGTCCCGGCGGTTCGGGCGGCGGCGGCGGCGCCACCAACAGCACAGCCGTATTCAGCGGCGGCGCGGGTACGGCCGGCCAGGGCAATAACGGCGGCTACGGTCAGAACCGTCGCGGCGGCGGCGGCGGGGGCGCCGGGTCCGCGGGCGGGAACCCGGTCGGCACCACCGGCGGTGACGGCGGCGCGGGAACAACCAACACGCTGTTTTCTTTAGGCCCCTCGTTTGCCGGCGGCGGCGGGGGCGGCGCCAGCGGAACCGGCTATACCGGCGGAAGCGCAAGCGGGGGCGGGGGCGCTGGCGGCAACGACAACGCCGCCGGATCCCCGGGCACGGCCAACACCGGCGGGGGCGGCGGCGGCGGTTCTACTTCCGGTGGTAGCGGTGGTTCGGGCATCGTCATTGTCCGGTATCTGGCGCCGACCATGGCCATTGAAGTTTACAACGACGTCTCCCTGGCCATCGGTCCGGGCATTTCAGTGCCCGGCGAGTGGCAGGACACCGCCACTGACAGTACCGCCACCATGGACTGGGTATCAGTGGTGGAACCGCCATCCACAGCCAACAAGATCACCGCCAGGATCACCGGCGGCACCCTGCCGACCGGGCTTCAGCTGTCTGTGAAAAGGCCGTCGGGCGGCGAATCCATCACGCTGAGCGACACCGACCAGGACTTTATCACCAACATTGGAAACGAGTCACAGACCGGCCAGGTGCTGACCTACACCCTGACCGTGACCGACTGCGCGACCCTGTTTGTCACCACGGAAACCCTGACCATCGAATATACCATCACGGCCCAGCCCTGACGGCCGCGCATCCCTTGCCGCTGCTTTTTCCTGCAGGGTTGTCAACATCCGGGCAGCAAATATTTTCTTATCTAAGACAAAAGTCCCCCGTGCTGCCTGCCGAAAAAATACACTGAACAGGCACCAACAAAAAAGGCACTCCGGGGTTTTCCCGAAGTGCCTTATATATCTGTGGCGTCCCCAAGGGGATTCGAACCCCTGTCGCCGGCGTGAAAGGCCGGTGTCCTGGGCCGGGCTAGACGATGGGGACGCAAAAACGGCCGCATGTACTGGTGGGCCGTGTTGGACTCGAACCAACGACTCTCTGCTTAAAAGGCAGATACTCTACCGGACTGAGTTAACGGCCCTGTAAAATTTGTGAATAATAATTTAAGTCCTTCCATGTGTCAATAAAAAAACGGCAATAAAAAAACGGGCTCGTATTATTTTGATTGCCGGACCACGGCAATCAATTTTAAAAATAGTAGAAAATCAACGTTTGGAAGAGATTTTCAAAGATCATGAAAAACACCGTATCCGCCGGCTCCCTGATAACTATCCTTAACGTATGCAAAACCCTGTTTGGCAAAACCGCTTGGATTTGCCATAGTTGCCACGGAGTATATCTTAAAATAAATAAAAACAAACTGTTATATTCTGTGCGCGAACAGTGTTTACGTTTATGCAATCCCGGCGTAATTCGACTTGACCCGGGATTCAAACCGGATTAAAAGCATGCCTAATTGAAGCGCCGATTCCCGCATATCGGCCATAAACAATAAATACTCTGAATTTTTAGGCGTTTTTTCGTCCTTTTTTAAATGCTTTTGATTCTACAACGGAATCTGATGGCAACGTCTGTTTTGGCCCCATGAAGGCCGATTTGCCATCGGTCCGGCGGTAAGTGGGGGTTGGTTCTATTGCGCCGGCTTTGCTGGCGCTTAACTTTTTATAATGCGTTTTTTCTCTAGACTTCTTTACTGTTGCGCGGTGTGTTTGCATGGACTCTTTGTGGAAAAAAGCAAAAACTGATTTAAAAACGCATATTCCCTTTAACAACTACATGATGTGGATCGAACCCCTGGAGTTCGAATCCTCACGGGAAGATACCCTTGTCCTGACCTGCCCTAACGCTTTTTCCAAAAAATGGATTGAAGGCAACTATGAAAAACTGATCCAGGAAAAAGTCTGCGGCCTCTGCGGCAGACCCCTTCACATCCGGCTGGAAATATCGGCCCAGACACCCGGCCCGGGAAAACCCGCCGATGCCGAACAGGCGGCCCTGGCCGACCCGGACCAGGCGAAAACCAAAACCCAGTTGCTGCTGCCTGATGTTCAGGTCAGGCCCGCCACGGGCCGGGTGCTCAAAAAAGATTTCACCTTTGAAAATTTTGTGGTGGGCAATCACAACGATTTTGCCTATACCGCTGTTCTTTCCCTGGGCGCGAGGAATCCATCGGCCAACCGGCCCCTGTTTCTGTCTTCAAAACCGGGAATGGGCAAAAGCCATCTGGCTCAGGCCCTGGGTCACCATACCCTGAAGACGTGGCCCGGCTGCCGGGTCTACTATACGACGGCCGAGGATTTTTCCAACGAGATGGTTTACGCCTACAACACCAAGTCCATTGGCACCTTTAAAAAGAAATACCGTACCGGGTTCGACATGCTGCTGCTCGACGACATTCACGCCCTGGCCGGCAAGGAACGGACCCAGGCTGAACTGGCCACGGTTGTGGACTACATGATGGATGCCAACAGGAAGGTGCTGTTTGCCGGATGCTGCCTGCCCGCTGAAATTCCCAAAATGAACGAGCAGCTCAAGTCGCGCCTTTCCTGCGGCCTCATCACCACCATGGAGCGGCCCGATTTTTCCACCCGGGTGCGCATCCTGCAGAAAAAAGCCCGCGTCAACGGGTATGGCGTTCCCCAGGAAATTATCGAATACCTGGCCGACGTGCTTACCGAGGATGTGCGGCAACTGGAAAGCGGCCTGTCCACCCTGGCGGTCAAGTCCTCCCTGCTGGGGGTCCCGGTGGACCGGGACCTGGCCGAAAGCATCATCAAAAGCATGGCGGTACGGGCCGACGCCATCACCCTTGATGTCATCAAGAAGATCGTGTGCAGGGAGTACGGCCTTCTGGCCAGAGAGATCGACTCCCGCTCCCGGCAACACCGCGTGGCCTGGCCCCGCCAGGTGGCCATTTACCTGTCCCGGCGCTATACCGACCATTCCCTGAAATCCATCGGCCGCAGCTACAACCGCTACCATGCCACGGTGATCCACGCCATCAACACGGTGGAACAGGCCATGAAGGCCAACCGTTCCGTGGGCAAGGAAGTGGAATACATCATTGAAAAGATCGAGTCCGGCAAGCTGTAGGCCCGCTTTTTCCCGTCTGACAATCCATAAGGCCCCGGCCCAAACCTTAACCCGGATATTTCACGAGTTGCTTTGGCCGAAAGATGCAAGGCGCGGGACAATAATGTAGGGGAAGCCTGTTCAGCCTTCCCGATCCAGCAGGCGGCCTGAAGGCCGCCCCTACATTTCTACCGCGAATGTTCGCAACACAGCAGCTGCGGTCAGGGGACTCTCCCGAAGGGGGATTTTTTAGCATAACATGGGCAAAAAGCGCCTCAAATCGTTCATGACGGTTTTTATTTTGCCAAAAAGCTGAATTTGCTTTTACCCTCATGCGGTTTATTGATACATTGATTACCGTCGACCCCCCCAAAAAATGTGGAATAACGTATGGCCGGCCTGACAGGCAAGACACTCCAGGAACTTCGGCGCATTGTAGGAGATGACCACTGCGCCACCGCCCCCGAGGACCGCGTCTGCTACGCCTATGACGCCTCTTTTGCCGAAAACCTGCCCGATGCCGTGGTGTTTCCGGCGGACAGAAACCAGGTTTCCCAAATACTGGCCCTGGCTGACCGGGAACGGTTTTTTGTCACCCCCCGCGGGTCCGGCTCGGGCATGACCGGCGGGTCGGTGCCCATGGCCGGCGGCGTGGTGATGGTGCTGGGCCGGCTTAACCGGATTCTGGAAATCGACACCGACAACCTGGTGGCACGTGCCGAGCCGGGCGTGATCACCGGCGACTTTCACCGGGCCGTGGAGGCCAGGGGTCTTTTTTATCCGCCCGACCCTTCCAGCGCGGCCTTTTCCACCCTGGGCGGCAACGTGGCCGAGTGCGCCGGCGGTCCCCGGGCCGTCAAGTACGGCGTCACCCGGGACTATGTGCTGGGGCTTTCCGCTGTGCTGCCCGGCGGCGCCATTATCGCCACCGGCGTGAGAACGGCCAAGGGCGTGGTGGGCTACGACCTGACCCGGCTGATGGCCGGCTCCGAAGGCACCCTGGGCGTCATCGTTGAAATGACCCTCCGCCTGCTGCCCCTGCCCGAGGCCGTGGGCACCATGACGGCCCTGTTTGACGACATGAAGAAGGCGGCCCGGGCCGTTTCCGAAATCGTGCGGCAGAAAATCGTGCCGCGCACCCTGGAGTTTATCGACAACACCTCCCTGCGCTGCGTGGAAAAAGGGCTGAACCTGGGGCTGCCCGTGGACGCGGCGGCCATGCTGCTCATCGAGGTGGACGGCCCGCCGGCGGCCAATGCCGGGGCGCTGGAAAAAATTTCATCCCTCTGCGCGCAGCAGGGCGCGGTTCTGGTGAAGGTGGCCGCTTCCCGGCAGGAAGCTGAAAACCTGTGGCGGGCCCGCAAGGCAATCTCGCCCTCCCTTTTCAACATCGCCCCGGACAAGATCAATGAGGACATTGTGGTCCCCCGCAGCCGGATTCCCGACATGGTGGAAACCCTTGAAAACATGTCACGGGAGACGGGCCTGACCATTGCCAGTTTCGGCCATGCAGGAGACGGCAACATTCACGTGAACGTGATGCTGGACAAAAAGGATCCGGATCAGATGGAAAAGGCAAAAAAAGCGGTGGACCGGCTGTTTGACGAAACCCTGCGCCTGGGCGGGACCATTTCCGGCGAGCACGGCATCGGCGTAACCAAGGCCCCCTACATGACCAAGGAGGTGGGCGCCGCGGAACTGGCGCTGATGAAACAGATCAAAAGGCTGTTTGATCCCAACGGGATTTTAAACCCCGGAAAAATCTTTCATTGAATATCGGCGGCGTCGATGTCCTGAAGGTCGAACAGGTCATCGGCATCCATCATGTTGAGTCTTCGGTTGTACTCGGTGATGCAGCGCAGCACCAGGGCGCACCGGCGGGTGCACAGCCGGCTCTGGGCGTTGAACCGGCCCAGACAATCCACGCCGTCCCGCCGAACGTCGCCCGGCCATATGTCATCCATGCCTGTAAAAACATTCATTCGCCTAACATCCTCAGCATGTCGTTATGAATCCACCCATTGGTGGCCAGAAGTTCTTTTTTTTCAGGCT
>JBMORB010000466.1:0-5236 GCA_049320925.1 Thermodesulfobacteriota bacterium
CTGAAGCCAGGGAATGGTGAAAACGCCCGTCATGTGAATGCCCAGAAGAATGATCACCGCGCCGCCCGCCACGCGCAACGCTGTCTGGTGTTCGTTGATCAGGCTGCCCAGAAAAAAGGCGGTGGCGCCCAGCAGGATGAACACCGCTGAAAACCCCAGCACATACGCGGCAGTGGACAGCACCACCCGCATGCGCACGTCAGCGTTCGGGGCCTGGGTCAGGTTTTCCAGGGACAGGCCGGTGATCAGGGTAAAATAGACCGGTATCAGGGGCAGCACGCAGGGCGTGAAAAACGAGAGCAGGCCGGCGCCCAGGGCCATGGCATATGAAACGGACGGAGTATCAAACATGCTGTTTGCTGAGCTCCCCTGCCCGCCGGCAGGCGGCTTCCACGGCGGACGCCACGATTTCGGGCAGGCCCTTTTCCCGCATCACCCGAAGCGCCGCCTCGGTGGTGCCGCCGGGTGATGTCACTTTTTTGCGCAAGGCCTGGGGCGATTCGCCGCTTTCTTCCATCAGCTTTACCGCGCCCTTGAAGGTCTGAAGCGTGAGGGCAAACGCGTCTTCAGCGGCCAGGCCCAGGTCCTGGCCGGCCTTGACCATGGACTCCACAAAATAGAACACGTAAGCCGGACCGGAGCCGGAAACCGCGGTGACCGCGTCCAGCAGGGCCTCGGTTTCAAACTCGATCACTTTTCCCGTGGCTTCCAGTATGGTTTTCGCGTCGGCCTTGTGGGTTTTTCCGGCGTACCGGTTGGCGAACATGCCGCACATGCCGCAACCCACCAGGGCCGGCGTATTGGGCATCACACGAACCACGGCCAGGTGGGGCGCCGACGCCAGCATTCCCTCGATGGCCGCGGTGGAAATGCCGGCAGCGATGGAAATCACCAGCTTTTCGGCCAGTTTTTTCTGGGCCGCGCAGGCGGTGTCAATGGCGGACAGCACGCTTTCCATGACCTGGGGCTTTACCGCCAGCACCAGGATGTCGCAGGCATCCACCACCGTGCAGTTATCGCCGGCAACGTGAACGCCAAAGGTTTTTTTCAGATATTCCAGGCGGTCTTTGCTGACATCCCCGGCATAAACCTGGGACGCGGAGCATACCCCGGATGCCAGCAGGCCGCCGATCATGGCTTCGGCCATGTTGCCGCCGCCGATAAACCCCACCTTTTTCTTTAATGTCGTCACGGCGTCTCCTTGATTTAAAAACGGAAAATGAGTCTATCAGAAACACAACGGTGAAACAAGCGATGGTCAATGGCGGCCGGGCCGTCACCCTTTGCTGTCAGGCGGCGGCCGGGGCCAGGTTCCGGCTGATGACCGCCCGGACCGACGCCAGCAGGTCATCCTTCTGGCTTTCAGCAACGCCGGCCGTTTCCAAGGGAGGGGAAATGACGACGCGGATGGTGCCGGGCCGGATCCGAAGCCTGTGCTTTGGCAGCAGGTGATGGCTGTTGGTGATGGTGATGGGCACGATGGGCAGCCGGGCCTTTAACGCCAGCATGACGCCGCCTTTTTTAAAAGCCCTCAAACAGCCGTCTTCGCTGCGCGTGCCCTCGGCAAAAAAATAGGCGCTGATGCCGTCTTTCAGTTCGGCGATGGACCGGTTAAGCGTTTCCCGGGCGCTGGCATTGTTTTCCCGGTCAATGAAGATCATTTTCGCCATGCGGGTGGCCAGGCCAAACACCGGAATGCGGGAAAGGGAGCGCTTGCCCACAAACCGCAGCGTGTGCGGCAGGGCCAGCACCACGGCCGGCGGATCCAGATGGCTGGCATGGTTGGACATGAAAACATAGGACCGGTCCGCCCGGATGTGTTCCCGGCCTTCAACCTGAACTTTTATCCAATGGGCCTTAAGCAGGACCCAGGCCCAGGCCCGGCAGAAGAAAAACGTCAGCCGGCCGGTTTTACTAAACGGCGCCAGAACGATAACCGCGCCGCCCATTACAAGGGTGTCGATAATGACAACCACCGCTGTCCAGGCCACCATGGGAATGGATTTGAGCATGACTGGTTTTAATCGATTCTGGTTTTAATGGCAAGATCCTCTGTTGTCCAAAAACGATTTTACCATCGCGGCACATCTTTTGATTTGTTGATCCAAATCGAAATCGGTATCGGTATCGAAAAGCGGCTTTTCCGACCTCCGCCACCCTGGTCCCCGAACCGGGTTCCGGTGTAACCGGACGGCAGGGTGTGCCGGTCATCAGGTACTGGATGCCGGGTCGTAGCCCGGCATGACCCACACCGCCTGCGCTCGGCCTGGCCTTTGGCTTCCCTCGCGCAAACGGTCATTTACGTCCATAATGAAAATTACGCGGTGAACCTGGGTAAAAGCCGCCGGGAGATGTCTGACCGACGAAAGGCGAATGCTTGTCTTGCCGGCGGAAAACCGCTATTTATGTCTTTTTAAAGGAGGCGCGCATGCGTTACGAAGGACAGATTTACCGGCCCTTTTCAGAAGCCGACAGCTATCTTTTGCAATGCACCATCGGCTGCTCCCACAACCGATGCGCCTTTTGCGGTATGTACAGGGACCGGCGGTTCCGTGTCCGGTCCGTGGAAGAGATCATGGAAGACATCCGCATGGCCAAAGCGTATTACGGGGATGTTGAAAAAGTCTTTCTTTGCGACGGGGACGCGGTCTGCATGGACACCGGCCCGCTGCTGGCCATTTTAAAGGCGCTCTACGGGTCCTTTCCCTCCCTTCGCCATGTGAGCACCTATGTGGGGCCCCAGAGCACCCTGGCCAAAAGCGCGGCCGAGCTTGAATGCCTGAGGCACGCGGGTTTAACCAAGGCCTACCTGGGGGTGGAGTCCGGCGACGACGAGGTGCTCAGGGACGTCAACAAGGGGGTAACCGCCGCGCAGATGCTGGAAGCGGGCCGGCGGCTGGTGGAGACCGGCTTCAACCTGTCATCCATGGTGCTGCTGGGCATCGCCGGCACCGGGGAAAAGGCAAAAAAACACGCGGCACTTACCGCCGACATCACCAACCGGATGAAGCCCCGGTACCTGGCGGCCCTGACCTATACCCCGGTTCCCCGCACCGCCCTGTTTAAAAAATATGAATCCGGGGAGTTTGTTCTGCCCGATCCCTTTGAAACCCTGGAAGAGATGAAAATAATGTTTGAAAACATCACCATCGACAACCTGACCTTTATCGGCGCCCACGCGTCCAACTACCTGCCGGTCAGCGGCAGGCTTCAGAAGGACAAAACCGCCATGCTTCAGACCGTCAATGCCGTTCTGGCGTCCCGGGACATGAGCGCGCTTCGCCCGGATGCCATGCGGGGGCTGTGACGCCATGAACCCTTTTACACCCCCGGCGCTTTTCAAAAACCCCCACCTTCAAACCATTGCCGCGTCTGTCAAGCTCCGGCGGCCCCTGGTCCGCAGCCGGGCCGCAGCCATGCTTGCGGCCAGCCGGGAAATGATCGTGGATGCCGGAGACGGGGTCCGGCTTCAGGGGTTTTATTCACCGCAACCGGACGAGGCCGGCAGGGGGCTGGTGATTCTGATTCACGGATGGGAAGGCAGCGCGGACTCCATGTATCTGGTCTCCGCGGCAGGCTGCCTGTACAACCAGGGCCTGGACGTGTTCCGGTTGAACCTCCGGGACCATGGCAACAGCCACCACCTGAATCCGGGCCTGTTTCATTCCTGCCGGATCGACGAGGTGACCGGGGCGGTCAAGCGGATCTGTGCCGACCTTTCCGGCGGAAGGCCCGCCTTTCTGGCCGGGTTTTCCCTGGGCGGAAACTTTGCCCTGCGCGTGGCGCTGCGGGCTCCCGGACGGGGATTTGTGCTGGACAAGGTGGTGGCTGTCTGCCCGGTGCTGCATCCCCCCACGTCCATGGCTTCCCTGGAAAGCGGGTGGTTTGGCTACCACTACTATTTTATCCGCAAATGGAAACAGTCTTTACGCAAAAAACAGGCCCTGTTTCCCGATCTTTATGATTTTAACGATCCGGCCATATTCAAAAGCCTGTCCTCTATCACCGCCTGCATGGTTAAAAAGCACACGGATTTTCCGGACCTGCTCACCTATCTCAACGGCTATGCCATTACCGGCGACGTGCTGGCCGGGCTCTCCGTTTCCTGCCACATCATCGCCAGCAAAGACGATCCGATTATTCCGTCCCGGGATTATAAAAACCTGGCCCGGCCCCAAAGCCTGACCATTACCCTGACCGACCGGGGCGGCCATTGCGGCTTTCTCACCGGCCCCGGCATGCGAAGCTGGGCAGACAAAGCCCTGGCCTCGATTCTGCTGACGCCTGAAAAAGCACTCGGTTTAAAGTGTCAACAGTGATAGGCGCACGTCACGTTATTTAATTATCATGGACGTCCTCCCCCCTTTTTTGCCATCCCTGAATGCGCTGTAACCATTGACAAGCAAAGCCAAAAACACAATAATCAGCCAATGAGGGGAAACTAAACACAATAAATACTATCTAACGAATTACATTAATGAGGAAAAAGATGAATCCTTATCTCCGGCGGCTCTTTTTTGTCATAATACTTCTTTTTGCCACATCGCCAGTAGGTGCAAGCATCCTGTATGTCAGAAACACCGCAACGGGAGCAAATAGCGGTGCAAACTGGACAAATGCATATACCGACCTTCAAGATGCTTTGGATGCAGCCGTATCCGGTGACGAAATATGGGTAGCGGCGGGAACATATTATCCATCATCCGATTATGGCCTTGGGGGCGGGTCACGGTACTATCATTTCCGAATGAAAAGTTCCGTTTCTATATTTGGGGGGTTTACGGGCAATGAATCCTCGTTTGATGAAAGATACATCGACAGCAATAAAACCTTTCTCAGTGGTGACATAGGGACTGTCGGCGACACCACCGATAACTGCTACCACGTTTTTTACCATCCCGACGGCTCCGGTAGCGCCCTCTTAGATGGCGTTATCATTACGGGTGGAAACGCAAACGGCTGGGGTGCCAATGACAATGGAGGAGGTATATACAACTGCTCTTTTAACATAACCGTAGCCAACTGTATTTTCATCCAAAACTGCGCAACTAATGGCGGTGGGATATTCAACGAAGAGTGCTCCCCAGAAATCGCCAACTGTACCTTCCTTCAAAACAGTGCAACCAATAATGGCGGCAGTATGTTTAATAAAAATGCCACCCCCAGAATCACTAACTGCACCTTCGGTTTTAATAGTGCAGACTACTCCGGCGGCGGCATTTTCAATTCTTTATCC
>JBMORB010000467.1:0-5234 GCA_049320925.1 Thermodesulfobacteriota bacterium
AGGGAGGTGCTTTCCAGAAACCCCATGCGGTTAAGAAAGGCATACCACGCCTGGCCCCGTTTTCGGTCAAAAACAAGCCAGTGGCCCCCGGAAAGAAAGTGGCGGTCGGTGATGCGCCACTGGTCGCACAGTGTGCGCACATATTCAAAGGGGCACAGCTGGTCGCCCCGGGAGGCCACCACCAGAAGCTTTTCCGGCGCCAGCCGGGGAGAGGGGAAATTTAAGGGGGAGTGCAGGGTCCACACCTGTGAAATTTTTTCGCGCAGAGCCACATCAACAGGGAATGCGTGCCGCGCCGTGTCTGGCCCGAGGGGGCGGGAAAAGTCGACCGCCGGCACCATCATGGCGCCAAAGGCCGCCAAGTCGGAAAGAGCGGTAAAAAGAGCGGTGTTGTATCCGCCCAGGCTGGCGCCGATCAGGCCGACCCGGGGGGCATTCAGTTTGAATAGAATGTGAAAAGCGATGGCAAGGTCGTGCATGCTCTGGCCCATGCACTCGCAGGTCATGCCCACGTTGTCGGGCTGCAGAAAGAACCCTCGCTTGGCCAGTGACCCGGTCCGGCGCCGCCAGTGAAAAGGGGCGATAAACAGGGCCACGTCCAGGCCGGCAGTAAAAAGATGCCTCACCCGGAACATTTTTCTGGCCTGCCGGGGTTCGCCCAGCATGTAGCCGTGGTGGCACAGCACCGTGTTCCGGGGCCGGTCTCCGTGAAACCATCGGACCAGGTACCCGCGCCGGTTGGCCGTGTGGGCGTGGTAGGCGTCACGAATCAGCGGGTTTTTTGCCACGTAACCGCTTTCATAGCCGATTACCTGGTATCGTCCGTCATGATAGGGCTTTTCTTCAATAATAGAGGGGGGAGGAGCGGTGCCGGGCAGCGAGAAAAAAGAGGCCGGGCGGTCCACATACCCGCTGTTGATGTAGAAATCGAGCTGCCGTTCGTAGTCCTGCCGATCAATAGACCGGCGTGGTGTAAAAGGCCGGGCCAGCTTCGGCGGCAGAAGAAAAGCATGGTCTACCATGCTTCCGACCGCGTCCTGGAACTGGTTTATTAAGGATGGGAGCGCGGTACTCACGACGCGTCTCTGTCCAGGGCCGGCGGCGCGGCCTTTCGGGCCATCCGCCTGAAGACCTGGTTGATCAGGATCATGGACATGTGATAGGCCAAGGAAAATTTTTGTTTTGCCCACCAGGCCAGGCGAATGTCAAAAGAGGTAATCACCAGGTATCGGTTTTTCTCGATACCCCTGATAATATCGGCCGCCACCTTCTCAGGGGTAACGGCATGCTTTTCAAACCGCCGGATCATCTTTCGGGCCGCCTTGTGGTTTTTGTCCACACCCAGAATCTGGGCCGTGCCCACCAGCGGCGTTCTCACCGCGCCGGGGCACACCACGCTGACCCCGATGCGGTGGGGCCGCAGGTCGTATCGGAGCACTTCGGACAGGCCCCGCAGCCCGAACTTGCTGGCGCTGTAAGCCGCGTGCCAGGGCAGGGCGATCAACCCGGCCGCGGAAGAGACATTGACCAGGTGGCCGCCGTTGCATGCCCTTACCATCTCCGGGAGAAGGCACTCGATTACGTTGATGGGCCCCATGAGATTGATGTCGATCATGGTTTTCCAGTGTATGTGACGCAGCCGGTCAACCGTTCCCCAGATGGCGGTGCCAGCGATATTCATCACAATGTCCATTGGCCCGGACTCCTTTTGGATTCTGTCCGCAAAGGCCCGAACGCGATCTATGTCCCGGATGTCAAAGGCGTCCCATGCGGCAACGGTACCGCCGACCTTCCGGATTTCCCGGGCCAGGGCTTCGAGGGGTTCCTGATTGATGTCGGTCAGAAAAAGCCGGGCGCCCCGCCCGGCCATGGCGATGGCCGTGGCACGTCCGATGCCACTGGCAGCGCCGGTAATAAAGCAGTTTTTGCCGGTAAAGTCCTTAATTTTCATACGGCCTCCATGATGTGGGAGAAATTTGTGGCAACCCCGGAGCGGCCTGTTTTTGAACGGACAGGTTGCTTTTTATTTACTGGCGGCCCGAAGCCCGTGGAGCAGCTCTTTTATATCGCTGAAAAGCGGCGCTGTAAAGCGCAGGGAGCGGCCGGTCACGGGATGAACAAACTCAAGCCTCCAGGCGTGGAGCATCTGGCGGCCAGCCCCGTTGAGAAGCTCAAACGCCCGGCGGCTGGAAAAATGTTGCCGTTTCCGGGTCCACTTGCACCCATAGGTCCGGTCCCCCACCACCGGCCGCTGCAATGCCGCGCAGTGGACCCGGATCTGGTGGGTGCGGCCGGTCCGGATGTCAAGTTCCAGCAGACTTGCATCGGATAATTTTTTTCGTACTTTCCAGCGGGTTTCAGCCTCCCGGCCCCTGGGGCTTGCCACGGACATCTTCTTTCTTTCCAGAGAGTGACGGCCGATGGGCAGATCGACGACTCCTTCGTTTGAATCCATGTGGCCATAAACAATGGCCAGGTAGGTTTTATGGATTTCCCGGGATTTAAAAAGAGTGGACAGGGCCTGGTGGGTTGCCGCGTCTTTGGCCGCCACCATGACGCCGGACGTGTCCCTGTCCAGGCGGTGTACGATTCCGGGCCGGGCAGCCTCTCCGGCGGTATGAATGGTCGGGCAATGGTGCAGCAGGCGGTTGACCAGAGTGCCGTGGCCGTGGCCGGGTGACGGGTGAATGACCAGGCCGGGCGGCTTGTTGATGACGATCAGAAAGTCGTCTTCAAACAGGAGGTTGACAGGAAGCGGTTCGGGTTCAGGCGGTTTTTGTATTTTCAGGGGGATGTGGCCGGTGATGGTTTCGCCGGGACAGACCTTGTGTGACGGTTTCACCGACCTGCCGTTGACTTGAATAGATCCTTCCCGGATCAGCCGGGCGGCCCGGTGACGTGAAATTCCCCATTCACCAGCTGCCGCCGCGTCCAGCCGCAAGCCATCGTGGTCGGCACGGGCGACAAAGGAGACACCGCTATCCGGCGGCATTGGAGGGCTGTGCCTTGGGGAAAAAGGACTCGATTTCAGAAATGACCTTTTTTTCTTCCGCTCCTTTTGCGATGGAAAGCTCTTTTACCAAAAGCCCCTGGGCCGTGTCCAGCAGCTTGCGTTCGCCAAAGGAAAGATCCTTGGTCAGCTTGAGCAGAAACAGGTCCCGGAATACGGCGGCCACTTCGTACAGGGAGCCGGTCTTGATTTTATCCATGTACTCCTTGTACCGGCGGTTCCACGTCTGGTTGTCGCTGCCGCCGCATTCTTCATGGTTGCGGATGATGCTGTAGATTTTAGGGACCTCTTTTTTACAGATCACGTTGCGGATGCCCACAGCCGTGAGGTTCTGGGTCGGAATCATGATGACCATGTTGGTCTCCAGGATTTTCATGATGTAAAAATCCTGACGGGTATCGCCGATGTTCCGGGATTCGATGGTTTCGATGCGCCCGACCCCGTGGGCCGGATAGACCACCAGATCGCCGGGCTGATAGTTGTTCGGACCTTTTGGAGAAGCCGGCCCCTTTTTTGCTTTTGCCTTCTGCGCCATTACTTGAACCATTGTTACGGTTGTTAAGTTACCACAAAGTTTAAGGTTATTATTTATAACAGATTTTTTCCGATCGGGCAACTAAAAAGGGGGGAGCCGGTCGGCTTCCCCCCTTCGTTTTACAGTATTTTTCGGATGTTATCTTACAGGAACAGCACCGGCACCATAAGCAGGGCCACCACGTTGACGATCTTGATCATCGGGTTGATGGCCGGGCCCGCGGTGTCCTTGTAGGGGTCGCCGACGGTGTCGCCGGTAACGGCCGCCTTGTGGGCATCGCTGCCTTTGCCTCCCAGGTTGCCGTCCTCAATGTACTTCTTGGCGTTGTCCCACGCCGCCCCACCGGTAGTCATGGAGATGGCCAGGAAAATACCGGTGACGATACTGCCGATGAGCAGGCCGCCCACGGCCAGTTCGCCCAGGAGAAGGCCGACAAGGATAGGGGCCACCACCGGAATCAGGGCCGGTACCATCATCTCCTTGATGGCGAACTTGGTGACCAGGTCCACGCAGGCCGAGTAGTCGGGCTTGGCCGTGCCTTCCATGATGCCGGGAATCTCGCGGAACTGACGACGCACTTCGTCGACAACGGCGCCGCCGGCGCGTCCCACCGCCTTCATGGCGATGGAGGCAAACAGGAAGGGCAGCAGGCCGCCGATAAACAGGCCGATCAACACGTCGACGTTAGCAAGGTCGAATACCAGTGCTTTTACGGCTTCGCCGCCTTCATGCAACTGGAATTCCATCACATAGGAGGAAAACAGCACCAGGGCCGCCAGGCCCGCGGACCCGATGGCATAGCCCTTGGTAACCGCCTTGGTGGTGTTTCCCACGGCATCCAGTGGATCGGTGACGGCACGGACGCTTTCGTCCATGCCCGCCATCTCGGCAATGCCGCCGGCATTGTCCGTGATGGGGCCATAGGCGTCGATGGCAATGACCATGCCGGTCATGGAGAGCATGGCCATGGCCGCCATGGCAATGCCGTAAAGATCGCCCAGTGCATGAGCAGTATAAATAGCCACGCAGATGGCGATCACGGGCAGGGCCGTGGCCTGCATGCTCACGGCGAGGCCGGCGATGATGTTGGTGCCGTGGCCGGTGGTAGATGCCTCGGCCACACCCTTCACAGGACCGTATTTGCCGGTGTAATACTCGGTGATGATGACGATGACGACGGTAAGGATGATGCCGATCAGGGAGCAGTAGTAAATGTTCATGGCGTCGATGCCCTCAATGCCGCCGAGCATGCTTCGGGTGACAAAGAAGAAGGCGATGGCCGAAATGATGGCCGCGCCGAACATGCCTTTGTAGAGGGCGCCCATGATGTAGTCACTGCCTTCCCGGAGACGGACAAAGAAGATGGCGATGATGGAAGCGATGATCGAAACCGCGCCCAGGGCCAGCGGGAAATTGATGGCTACTGACTGGGCGGCGGCGTTGCCCTTGAAGACCAGTGCACCCAGCAGCATGGCCGCCACGGCGGTGACAGCGTAGGTCTCAAACAAGTCCGCCGCCATGCCGGCGCAGTCGCCCACGTTATCGCCCACGTTGTCGGCGATGGTGGCCGGGTTCCGGGGATCATCCTCGGGAATGCCGGCCTCCACTTTGCCCACCAGGTCGGCGCCCACATCGGCACCCTTGGTGAAGATGCCGCCGCCCAGGCGGGCGAAGATCGAGATCAGACTG
>JBMORB010000468.1:0-5149 GCA_049320925.1 Thermodesulfobacteriota bacterium
TTGTACAACTGCCTGCCTGATGTGAATGTCAATCTTTTCGCTCTTCGGGAGCGATGTAGGGACGGCCTTCAGGCCGCCTCCGGCACCGGGAAGGCTTGAAGCCTTCCCCTACATGATACAGTGGGCCCATGGCGTCTTGTATTCGGGTCACGCCCGGATACTCCACGAGTCGATACGGGCTACGCCTGCTTCTTCTGCTTTTTGGCCTGCTCGAAGATCAGCAGCGGCTCTTCCTTTTTCTTGATGACCTCTTCCCCGATGACGCATTCCTTTACACCTTCCCGGGAAGGGATCTCGTACATCAGGTCCAGCATGCAGCTTTCCAGGATCGAGCGCAGGCCCCGTGCCCCGGACTTGCGTTTCATGGCCAGGGAGGCCACCGTGGCCAGGGCGCTGTCCGTGAACCGCAGGTTGACGCCCTCGATCTCGAAAAGCTTCTGGAACTGCTTGATCAGGGCGTTTTTCGGCTCGGTGAGGATTTTGACCAAAGACTCCTCGCTCAGCTCGTCCAGGGTCACGATGATGGGCAGCCGGCCCAGAAATTCGGGAATCAGGCCGAACCGGATCAGGTCCTGGGGCTCCACCTTGGACAGGGACTCGTTGAGTTTCCTTTCCTTCCTGCTGGCCACCTTGCCGCCGAAACCGATGCTGTTTTCACCCACCCGGCGCTCGACGATCTTGTCTAAGCCCACAAAGGTGCCGCCGCAGATGAACAGGATGTTGGTGGTATCCACCTTGACGAAATCCTGCTGCGGGTGTTTGCGGCCGCCCTTGGGCGGAACGCTGGCCATGGTGCCTTCCATGATTTTCAGCAGGGCCTGCTGAACGCCCTCGCCGGAAACATCCCGGGTGATGGAGGGGTTGTCCGACCGCTGGGCGATCTTGTCGATCTCGTCCACGTAAACAATGCCCCGCTGGGCCTTTTCCACGTCGTAGTCGGCGTTCTGCAGCAGGGCCAGGATGATGTTCTCCACGTCCTCGCCCACGTAGCCGGCCTCGGTGAGGGTGGTGGCGTCGGCGATGGTAAACGGCACGTTCAGGAACCGGGCAAGGGTCTGGGCCAGCAGGGTCTTGCCGCACCCGGTGGGCCCGATGAGCAGGATGTTGCTCTTCTGAATTTCGACGTCGCTGGTTTTCACCGAGGAGTCCAGCCGTTTGTAGTGGTTGTACACGGCCACGGCCAGGGCCTTCTTGGCCTGCTCCTGTTCGATGACGTAGTCGTCCAGCAGGGTCTTGATCTCCTTGGGGGTCAGCAGTTCGCGGGTCCCTTCGGTCTCCCGTTCGTACTCCTCCTCGATGATCTCGCTGCACAGGTGGATGCACTCGTCGCAGATATAGACGGCCGGACCGGCTATGAGCTTCTTGACCTCCTTCTGTGTCTTTCCGCAGAAAGAACAGACGAGTTTCTCGTGGGTCTCATCGCGTTTGCTCATGGTCTTAAGCCTCCTGGGGTTTTTCCAGCTTGTCCAGATCACTTCTGTCGGTGATCACGTGGTCGACAATGCCATACTCCATGGCCTCCTGGCTGGACATGAAAAAGTCGCGGTCCGTGTCCACCTGGATCTGCTCCAGGGGGCGGCCGGTGTGGCGGGCCAGGATCTGGTTCAGGGTGTCTTTCATCTTCAGGATTTCCTTGGCCTGGATCGCGATGTCCGACGCCTGGCCCTGGGTGCCGCCCATGGGCTGGTGGATCATGATCCGGGAGTTGGGCAGGGAAAATCGCTTGCCCCTGGTCCCGGCCGCCAGCAGAAAGGCGCCCATACTGGCCGCGTGGCCGATGCACACGGTGGCAATGTCCGGTTTAATGTACTGCATTGTATCATAAATCGCCATGCCGGAGGAAACTTTTCCACCGGGGGAGTTGATATAGCAGTTGATGTCCTTGTCCGGGTCTTCCGACTCCAGAAAAAGCAGCTGGGCGATCAGCAGATTGGCCGTATCGTCGTCAATGGGGCCGCCGATGAAAACGATGCGGTCCTTGAGCAGCCGTGAATAGATGTCAAAGGCGCGTTCGCCCCTGCTGGTTTGTTCAATGACCATGGGAATTAACACTGTCAACCTCCTGGTTCCGGGTTTGGATTATTCCGGGTCTTTGTCGTTCCGGGACGGGTCCGGGGGCACTTCTTCCAAGGTGCTACCGCTAATAATAGTACGCATTGCCTTTTTTTCAAGCAGGGTGTAGCGCAGCACGTCGATCTGCTCCGGGTTGCCCTGGTAGTACTGTTTGACCGATGCGGCGGGCTGGCCCATGCTTTTGGCAATGGACTCAAAGCCTTCGGCCAGCTCCTCGTCGGAGATGACCAGCTTTTCCTGTTCGATGATCTTGTTGAGAATAAGGTGGCGCTTGGCCTGCTTGACCGCGGTGTCCCGGTACTTCTCCGCCAGGGCGTCCTTGTTTTGACCCAGGGCATCCAGGGAGAGATTGTAGGCGGCATAGGTCCGCTCGATCTCCTCGAGAATGCCTTCCAGTTCGTGGCGGACAAGGGTCTCCGGGACCTCGAAGCTGGTTTTTTCAAGCAGGGCGGAAAAGACCTGCTCGTTGACTTCCTGATCGCTCTGGCGGTCGTAACCGGCCTGAAGATTCTTTGCGATCTGTTCCTTGAGCTGGTCCAGGGACTTAAAAGGGCCGAACTGGCCGGCCAGCTCGTCGTTGAGCTCCGGCAGGATCTCTTCTTTCAAGCTTTTGAGGGTGACTTTGAAGTGGAGCGTCTTGCCCGCGATATCTTTGTTCGGGTGGGAATCGGCAAAGGTGGCGTCGAACGCCTTTGTCTCGCCGGGGTTCATGCCGACCAGCTGCGCGTCAAAGTCCTTGGAAACGGCGCCGGCGCCGACCTTCAGGTGAAAATCCGTTGCATCGGGCATGGCTTCCACCGGCTTGCCGTCAAGGGTGGCCTGGCAGTCGACCGTCACGGCGTCGCCATCCCGGACCGGCCGGGGCTCGGCGGGCTCCTGGAGCCTGGCCATGTTTTTCCTCAGCAGGTCAAGCTGGTGGTCCACCTCGGCCGTGCTGTATTTGTAGAGGGTCTTTTTCAGTTGAAGGCCCCTGAAGTCGATGTCGGCAATTTCCGGCTTGATTTCCACGGTGGCGGAGTAGGTGAAGGCCCCCTCCTCGGAAAGAGGGGAAGGGCTGATCTGGGGGTCGCCGATGATGTTGAGGTCCTTATCCCTGACCGCTCTGGGCAGTGACTCCTGGATCAGCTGCATGCTGACATCGGCGTACACCTGGTTCTTGTAGAGCCGTTTGAGCAGGGACATGGGGGCCTTGCCCGGGCGGAACCCTTTTATCTTGGCGGTTTTTTTGACCTGGTTGAAACCGGCGTCCACCTCCCGGGCCACCACCTCCCGGGGAATTTCCACATGCAGCACTTTTTTGATTGAGCTCTGATCTTCTACCCTGACTTGCATTTTACTGTCCTTTTCGATTGTAAATGTTTGACAAACTTTTTAGACACGGTCGCAATGGCCGTGCGGATATCGATTGTGATGAAGCTGGTTACATGGTGCGAGAGGGGAGACTTGAACTCCCACTCTGTCTCCAGAGCTGGATCCTAAGTCCAGTGCGTCTACCAATTCCGCCACTCTCGCTTGCCGGTTGCAACTGGCGACAGGTGTCGAGGTCCGTTTTTTGATGTGTTTCGCGCGTCTTTCTGGTACCATCCCTTATAATTGAAATATTTAGAGTTTGAACACTCTAAAGTCAACCGGTATTTATGTCAAGAGAAAATAAGGACAGTGGCAATGCGGGAACCTGCCATAATCATTGGATTTCATATAAGGAACGGCCTTTTCCGGGTGCTGGCGGCGGCCCTTACCGTCATGGCGGTCACGGCGACCCTGAGTGGGCCTGTCGCGGCCGGGCCTGAGGACCGCAAAACCATTGTCCTGGACCCGGGGCACGGCGGTTCGGACACCGGCGCCCGTGGCACGGGGGGCCTGAATGAAAAAGATGTGACCCTGGCCCTGGCCCAGCGGACGGCGGCATGTCTGGCGTCCCGGTATGAGGCGGTCCTGACCCGGTCGGGCGACTACCAGGTGGAGACGACCGACCGCGTGGCCCTGGCCAATGCCCGGCGGGCCGGCCTGTATATCAGCATTCACGGCGGGGCCGGGTTCTCTTCCGGGCCGGGAGGGATCATGATATTTTACGGGGGCGGGCTTTCCGAAGACGCGCTGGCCGGCATTCACGCCGAAAAACCACCGGAAGCCGGGAGCCAGGCCGCCGGGTCCGACGCATGGGAGGCGGTGCAGGAGCGGCATGCCGACGCCAGCCGCGGCCTGGCGGCCCTGATGCGGGAGGCCCTGATCCCCCTGGCCCGGAACGGCGAGGTGACGGTGCGGCAGGCACCGCTGGCCCCGCTGGCGGGCGCGGACATGCCCGCGGTGATGGTGGAAGTCGGTCCCCTGACCGACCCGGTGGCGGAAGACCGCCTGCGGGACCCGGCCTATCTGTCAACCCTGGCTCAGGTCCTGTGCGCCTCGGTGGACCGGTTTTTCGGCGCGCCGTGAGTCAAGGGAACCTTGCATAACCGCCGGGGGTATGTTAAAACCCTTCTGCATTTTTCAGCCGGAGCCGCCTCAGGCTCCGGTCTCTCCACCCGTTTCGGGGCGTAGCGCAGTCTGGTAGCGCACCTGCTTTGGGAGCAGGGAGTCGCAGGTTCAAATCCTGCCGCCCCGACCATCAAAATCAAGCCTTCTATAAAGAGTAGAATTCTGGCTTGAGTCCAAAGCGTGCGAAGATTTTTCCCGCGGCAATACAGGGGAAGTCTTATTGCCCAAAATCAACTTTTAAATGGGGTTTTGTGTTTATAATTATGAAATTACAAATTTCGAAAATATAACCCAAAACAAGGTCCCCCCAGGAAAAGGAGGGTTAAGATTGAGCCTGGACGTCAATGACCGTTTTCGCCCTTGGCGGCAAGAAAAGTACACGGATAAAGAAAAGAGAGGAACAATTTCTTAAGAGAACCGCCGCATATAAAATTCGATTTCGATACCGATACCGATAGCGATCCCGATACCGATAGCGATTTTGATTTGGATAAACAAATCAAAAGATGTACCGCCATGATTAAAACCGTTTTTGGACAACAGTGACAGGGAAGTATTCTGATGATTAAAATTTGAGCCGACACCGGAATCAAAATAAAAG
>JBMORB010000469.1:0-5139 GCA_049320925.1 Thermodesulfobacteriota bacterium
GTTAAATGTTCTTGCAAAAAACACTTATACCCGAGAGGACAACCGCGCGCCACCCCGGCTCTCTTAAGGGGCCGGGGCGGCGCTTTACCATCTGCCGGAAGTGTCCGGGAAGATCTTAACTTTTACACATGGAGTTGGCCACGTCATTGGCGCCGATGTTCCAGGCCATGTAAAAGCCGAACACATAACCGCAGGCCAGAATCACATATTCAACACTCATGCGCGCCTGTTTTCCCTTCCGGCACATCCGCTGCGGTATGGCGATGCGCCTGTACCAAACACATAACTATCTTAAATGTTTATTTTTTGCCTGAGTAACCCTGGTGATGCTAATGATTTTCTAACAGAAGTTTAGCTCTTTGTTTACATTGTTTTGACCTATCACGAAAGGGTAAAAGGCGCAATGTGAATCTGGCCCGGGGAACCATCGGGATCGTTGTGTTTTGCCGCTTATTGATTTTTGATTTCGATCCCGATACCGGTCTTGATGTGTATAAGGTAGCGGAAGCCTTCAGGCTTCCATGGAAAGACCGGTGGCCCGTGTTGCCCGGCCGCGTGGCGACCTGACGGGCAGCGCAGGCGCTTGCGCCGCGTGAGGTCGCCGCTACATAAAATGGGCCGCCGGCATGTAAGGCCCTGGCATTGACGGCAAGCCTCCGCCTGTTGCGGCCCATCTGAAGCAAAAACGGGATGCGTGCCACCCATTGATTCGATTTCGGTTTCGATCCCGATCCCGATAGCGATTTGGAGGGGAGAAAAATGTGTTTTGAATCAATTTTAACTGGATGCCGGATCGGAGTCCGGCATGACGGGAAAAAGAGGGGTGTTCGTGGTCGGGGCGGCAGGATTTGAACCTGCGACTCCTTGCACCCCATGCAAGTGCGCTTCCAGGCTGCGCTACGCCCCGACGGAAGAACAGAAACCAGATACCACTTGCGGGCAATCACTGTCAAGCGAAATATCCTTGAATTAACAGTCTCCCGCCGCCGGTATTCATACCCCGTGGCATAGCGTCACACATGAAAAATACAGGCAGGTTGTGACAGCCTGATTCTTGCGGAACCCCCTATGGCATAGTATGATCAACATTTTTATGCATGCGGGTTTTCGCGGTATCAACGGTGATAAAGCGGCAAAAAGTTAAAACCCGAACGGTTTTGTAAAAAGTCGGGGTTCACCTTATTCCGTCACCCCGGCCCCCGAGCCGGGGTCCAGTAAAAATGAATGATATCCATTTTATACTGGATTCCGGGTCAAGCCCGGAATGACGATGGTAAGGCTTTTTACAAAGCCGTCAAAGGTGGTGAAGGTGGCTGAGGCAAGGGCAAAAGAGTTTCTGAAAGACAACCGGTGGGTCCTGACCGCCGGGCTGATCAGCCTGGTGCTGGTGGACACCCTTCAGCTTTTTATCCCCCGGGTGGTCAAGCAGGCCGTGGACGAGTTGACCCTGCTGGCCGCCAGCCACCGTTCACTGGTCCGGTACGCGGCCGTTCTGCTGGTCATGGCCCTGGTCATCGCCGTGTTCCGCTACGTGTGGCGCCGCTGCCTGATCGGCGCTTCCC
Source organism: Thermodesulfobacteriota bacterium (assembly GCA_049320925.1). GTDB lineage: Bacteria > Desulfobacterota > Desulfobacteria > Desulfobacterales > Desulfosudaceae > Desulfosudis. The sequence continues at coordinate 1,563 of JBMORB010000469.1, forward strand.
GGACCATTGAAAGAGATCTGCGGGCCCGGCTGGCCGGGCACCTTCAGACCCTGGACGCGGCTTATTTTGCCGCCACCGCCACCGGGGACCTCATGGCCAGGGTCACCAACGACATCAATAATATCCGCATGGCCGTGGGCCTGGGGCTGATCGCCCTGATCGACGCGGTGTTTCTGGGCATCGCGGCCATCGGTTTCATGGCCTGGATCAACGTGGAACTGACCCTTTACAGCCTGCTGCCCATGCCCATGATTGTTATTCTGACCCGGTTTTTCAGCCGCCGCATGCATAAGATGTATCTGGCGGTCCAGGCCGCCTTTTCAGACATGACCGAAACCACCCGGGAGCGGTTTGCCGGCATCCGGGTGATCAAGGCCTTTGACCGCAAGGATACGGAAGCGGCCCGTTTTGAGCGCATATCCGAGGACTATATCCGCAAGAACATGGCCCTGACCCGGGTCACGGGCACCTTTTTCCCCATGATGCTGCTGTTTACCAACATGAGCATCGCCATTGTGCTCTATCTGGGCGGCCGCCAGGCCATTGTGGCCGAAATCACGGTGGGCGATTTCGTGGCCTTCATCAGCTACCTGGCCCTGCTCACCTGGCCCATGATGGCCATGGGATGGGTGGCCAACCTGATGCAGCGGGGCCGGGCCTCGCTGGACCGGATCAACCAGGTGTTGGCCGCGGCCCCGGACATTCGGGAAGCCCCGGACGCCCGGCCCCTTGTCCACCCCAAAGGCGCCCTGTCGTTTCGCAACGTCTCGTTTGCCTACGCCCGGGGCGCGGCGCCGGTGCTGTCCGACATCAGCTTCGACGTGGCCGCCGGCAAAACCCTGTGCATCGTGGGGCCGCCGGGCAGCGGCAAGACCACGCTGGCCGGCCTGATGGCCAGACTCTACGACCCGGACACCGGCACGGTGACCATCGACGGCGTGGACCTGCGGGCCGTCCGGCTGGCCGACCTGCGGGCCGCCATGTCCTTCATGCCCCAGGAGCCGTTTCTGTTTTCCGGCACCATCCGGGAAAACATCGCCTTTGACGACGCCGTGGCCGACACCGACCCGAAGCTGGCCAAAGCCTGCCGGGACGCCGGGCTTCTGGAAACCCTTCAGTTTTTCTCAGCCGGTCTTGACACCATCGTGGGCGAAAGGGGTGTGATTCTTTCCGACGGCCAGAAGCAGCGGGTGGCCCTGGCCAGGGCCCTGTATCACGACGCCCCCGTCATGATCCTGGACGACCCGGTGAGCCAGGTGGACACGGAAACGGCCGACCACATTATTGAATCCCTTGGCTCCCGCGCCGGGGGCAAAACCCTGGTGATCATCTCCCACCGGCTCTCCCTGGCCCGGCTGGCCGATCATGTGATCGTTCTTGAAAAGGGCCGCGTCACCGGCGCGGGCACCCATGACCAGTTGATGGCCACCAGCGACTACTACGCGCGTTCCTGGGCACTTCAGCGGCTGGAGGAGGAGGCGCCATGACCCCCTTTGGCCGTCCGGGAAAAGACCGCTTCGCGGAAGCCGCCCTGGGTAAACGCAGGGACATGGCCCTGATGGCCAGGCTTCTGCCGTTTATCCGGCCCCAGGCCGGGTGGCTGTCCCTGGCCGTGGGCGTGGTGGTGCTGGTCACCCTGCTCGACCTTTCCATCCCCTATATCACCAAGGTGGCCATCGACACCTGCATCGTGCCGCAAACGGTTTTATCGGAAAGCGGCAACAGCGCCGCGCCTTCGGAAAAGGCGAGGTTCCTGGTGGTGGACCTGTCGAACGCGCTCCAAAAACGGGTGGTGGGAAAATACCCCGGCCTCTTCACCGTTGCCGACGATCACACCGCCCGGATTCCCGTGGACCGGCTGCCCCTGCTGGAGAAAAGCGACCTTGCCGCCCTTCGAAAAATCGACATCCGCCGTGTGGCCCTGGCGGCCCTGGCGATCCTGGGCGTGTCCGTGGCCATGTTCGTTTTCAACTTCATTCAGGTGATGGTCATGGAGTACGCGGGCCAGCGGATCATGCACAGCCTGAGAATAAAGGTCTTTACCCACATTCAGGACCAGAGCATCGATTTTTTCTCCAGGCACCCGGTGGGCCGGCTGGTGACCCGGGCCACCAACGACATTCAGAACATGCACGAAATGTTCACCTCGGTGCTGACCTTCTTTTTCAAGGACCTGTTTCTGGTGATCGGCATTGCCGTGGTGCTGGCGGTCCTGTCCCCGCGCCTGGCCCTGGCCTGCTTTACCGTGCTGCCCCTGGTGGCGCTGGCCGCCGTTTATTTCGCGGGCGCGGCCCGAAAGCCGTTCCGGGCCATGCGCGTGAAGATCGCCGAAATCAACGCCCGGATTTCAGAAACCATTGAAGGCATCTCCGTGATCCGCCTTTTTTCCCAGGAGGCCGCGAATTTTAAAAAGTTCGACGCGGCCAACCGCGAATACTACCGGGCCGGCATGGAGCAAATCCACGTGGTGGCGGTGTTCATGCCCGCCATTGAAATGCTGGGCACCGTGGCCCTGGCCATCGTGATCTACGCCGGCGGCCGGGGCGTGCTGGCCGACACCCTGACCATCGGCGTGCTGGCCGCCTTTATCTCCTACATCAAGATGTTTTTCCGGCCCATTCGGGACATCGCGGAAAAGTACAACATCACCCAGAACGCCATGTCATCCGCGGAACGGATCTTCCAGGTGCTCGACACCGACGAGCGGGTGGACCGGCCCCGTCCGGCGGCGCCGGTCTTCGGACCGGAAACGGATTTCCACATTCAGACCCTGTCGTTTGAAAACGTCTGCTTTTCCTACGTGGAAAACGAGCCCACCCTGGAGAACATCTCGTTTACCGTGGAAAAGGGCCGCACCGTGGCCATTGTGGGGCCCACCGGCGCGGGAAAGACCTCCATCGCCAACCTGATCCTGCGGTTCTACGAACCCCGGTCCGGCGCCATCACGATCAACGGCACCGACATCCGCGGCATACCGACCGCCGTCATGCGGCGCCGCATCGGCTACGTGATGCAGGACCCCTTCCTGTTTTCCGGCACGCTTCGGGACAATATCGTGTTCGGTAAAAAAGCGGTCTCCGACAGCGAACTTGCGGCCATTCTCGAACAGGCCCACTGCACCTCGCTGGTGGCCGGTCTGGAAAAGGGCGTGGACACGATGCTCACCCACAAGGGGTCTTTGTTTTCCAGCGGCCAGCGGCAGCTTGTCTCCATTGCCCGGGCTTTTGCCAACGACCCGGACCTGATCCTGTTTGACGAGGCCACCTCCTACATCGACCTTGAAACCGAGCAGCACATCAAGCAGGCCCTGGCCAACCTGACAAAAGGCCGGGCCGCCATCATCATCGCCCACCGGCTCTCCACCATCCGCGACGCGGACCACATCCTGGTGATGCACAAGGGCAAAATCGCCGAATCCGGCACCCACGACCAGCTCATGGCCGGCCAAGGCCAGTATTACCGAATGAACCTGGTGCAGCGCCGGACAAAGGACTGATCGCCACCGCATCCGTCATTGCCCGGCTTGGCCGCATACGTGGCGTCATTACCCGGCTTGACCGGGTAATCCAGCATAAAA
>JBMORB010000470.1:0-5132 GCA_049320925.1 Thermodesulfobacteriota bacterium
CGGACCGGAGGCCGGCCGGCTTTTTGAGGCCCACCGGCAACCCATTCACCTGCTGCTGACCGACATGGTCATGCCGGGCATGAACGGGCTGGATCTGATCAGAAGCCTTCGGAAGGCCCGGCCGGACCTGAAGGTGCTGTGCATGTCCGGATACACGGACAGCGCGCTTTTTGAAGAGGTCCGGGAAGAGGGGATCGCCTTTATTCATAAGCCCTTTTCGCCGGCCACCCTGATCGGCAAAATAAGGGAGCTGCTGGATGCGTGACCGGATAAGCGGCGAAACATAATCGAGGGGGGGCGCATGGCCGACATTCTGATCATCGACGACGACGAGAGCATCTGCCGGCTGTTTTCCCGGGCCGTATCACGGATGGAACACCGGCCGGATTTCGCCCTGACCCTTGAGGACGGCATGGAGAAAATCAGGGCCGGCTCCTTCGATCTGGTGCTGCTGGACGTGCGGCTGCCCGACGGCAACGGCCTGGAAGCGGTGCCCGCCATTCTCAAGTCGCCGGGTGAACCGGAGGTGATCATCATCACCGGCCAGGGGGACGCGGACGGCGCTGAGATGGCCACGCGCAGCGGGGCATGGGCCTATGTGGAAAAACCCCCGGTGATGGATCAGCTTGTCCTTCACATCCGGCGGGCACTTGAGTTCCGGGAACAAAAAAGCCGTGCCCGGCGGCCCCTGGTGATGAAGCGGGAAAAAATCATCGGCTCAAGTCCGGCCATCACCGAATGCCTGGAGCAGGCGGCCCTGGCCTCGGCATCGGATGTCAACGTGCTGTTGACCGGCGAAACCGGCACCGGCAAGGAACTGTTCGCCCGGGCCATTCATCAGAACAGCCGCCGGGCGAAAAATATTTTCGTGCCGGTGGACTGTGCGGCCCTTTCCGAGACCCTGGCGGAAAGCATTCTGTTCGGCCATGTGAAGGGCGCTTTTACCGGCGCGGACCGGGACCGGAAAGGGCTGGTCCGCGAGGCCGGCGGCGGCACGCTTTTCCTGGATGAAGTGGGTGAACTGTCGCTGGACCTTCAAAAAGGTTTTCTGCGGGTGCTTCAGGAAAAGCGGGTCCGGCCGGTGGGCTCGGAAAAAGAGATCGACTGCGATTTCCGGCTGATCGCCGCCACCAACCGTGACCTGGATAAAATGGCCGGGCAGGGGGCTTTCCGCAGCGACCTGCTCTACCGCATCCATACCTTTATCATCAAACTGCCGCCCCTGCGGCAGCGGGGATCGGATTTCAAGGAACTGACCGCTCACTGCATCCATGCTTTCTGCGAACGCGAAAACATTGAGACCAAAAGCGTGTCTTCCGATTTTTTTGAGACCCTGGCCGCTTACTCATGGCCCGGCAATGTTCGGGAACTGATCGGCGCCGTTGAAAGCGCCCTGAGCGTGGCCCGATTCGCGCCCATGCTCTACAGCCGTCACCTGCCGGAAGAAATTCGCGTTCACCTGGCCCGGCGTAGCGTGGCCGAGCCTGGCACTGAAACGGAAAAGGAAGGCATCGAATCAGTTCTGCCCACCCTGAAAAAATTTCGAAACGATGTGATGGCCCAGGCGGAAAAAAGCTATCTTTCGGACCTGGTTCAGCTTACCGGCGGCGTTGCCGCCGAGGCCTGCCGCATTTCCGGGCTTTCTCGGTCCCGCTTTTACACCCTATTAAAAAAATACCGCATTCCAACAAAGATGATTTCGTAAGCTCGTTCCAAGTTTTAAAACAGACCTTGACCTTGAATCCTGGCTTTTTTTGCGCCCACCGGCAGGTTTTTTTTAACCGTTCTCGCAAAGAAAAGCATAAAGCCGGCAAGGGTGTTTTTTTTGTTCCGCGACACGGCACTTTGTTCCGTTTTACGGTACAAATTCTGCCCGGCGGAACCCCAGATAGGTCACAATCGCTCGTTTAAATATAATAACATTTTGATTTTCATGATAATTTTATAATAAGTGTCCATCGGCATGTTCTTTGCTCTCTCTTATTGAAAAATTCAGGCCCGTTGTGTTTTTCCGGAGTCACAACCAGCCGGTGAGCGGTTCACCGGTAAAAAGAAACAGGCGGAGAGGAGGTCTGCCATGATGGGCGACAAGGCTTACACCCCGTTTTTTATAGCGGGAGAAAACAGGGGCGCATGGACCGGGAGGCCGAACATAAGCGCAGGGGGCTGGTTATATTTTTTGCTGCCGGCGGTTGTGTTGTGCTTCATGCTGACGCACGCCGTATCCGCCCGGGCCGTCAGCCTTTCGTTAAGCGACGGGCGGGCGGAAAAAGGCGAACAAGTGACATTCTCGCTCACCGTGGACAACGCGCCCGCCACACTCGGCGCCTTTATGATGGACATTGAGTATGACCCTGGCGTACTGCGGTTTTCAGGCTTTACCCCCGGTGAATCGGCCGACGGCGGATATGCGCTTCTGAATGCCATCAACCGTGCGCCGGGAGTGGTGCGCGTCGGCGGCGTTGAACCTGAAAATCCGGGAATAAAACGGGGCGAAAGCGGCGTGCTGGGTTATATTACCTTTGATGTGGTCCGGGACGGCAACAGCAGTCTGACCTTAACCGGCCTGGCCAACGACGTGGAAGGATGGGCCACCCGTGCCGGGCGCTTTGGGTCCCCGGCCGCCGCTTCTTCGTCGGACCCGGCCGAAGGTGAATCGGCCGACGCACCGGGCGCGAAAACCGACACCCGCTCCGATGCGGAGGCTTCCGTTTTCCCCGGCGGCGCATCGGGATTTGCGGCCGCCGGAGTCGGCTTTGGCGGAACCGGTCCGGTCCGGGACGAAAACATCGAACCTCCTTATGTGCCCGCCGATCATGAAACACCGTACGCCTCCGGGCCGGGCGGCGAAACGGCGTTGTTCGACGGCGCCATGGACCGGCATTCCCTTGGCGTCATTCAACCCGGCGGCGGGACAGGGGCACGTCCGGCGGCTTTCGAGACGACCGGCCCGTCTGCTCAGCCGGAAATCGGCCCAGGCTTGTCCGGGCGGCCGGGGATGGGGATGTTAAGGCCGGGCGGAACCGCCCCCCGGAACGCAAGCGTTCTCAAGCCGCGCTTCGCCGATAAAGTCGGCGGCGGTGTTACCGGTCAATCCGTTGCGGAATCCGCCAGCCGGCTTGTGGAAAGGGCTGCCCAGGCAGTTGAGATACTGCTGCTGGCGGCCATTCTGACGGTGCTGCTGAAGGTTTTAAAAGAGATGAAATCGCAGCGGGTTAAGGTCAGGATATTCTCCGGCGGCTCAAGTTCCCTGCCAGAGCCGGCGGTTTCGGAACGGCCGGAAAACCACCGGGAGACGGCTGAAGATGCCGCCCGGGTGACGAACCTGGAAAAAATGCGGCTGATTGCTTGACCGCGCGCCATGCCGAGGCCGTCGGCTTTTGACGGAAAGACGTTTACCGGGTATGCTGCGGAAATGAAGACTTGCGAGTCATTCGGTTTATTAATCAACAGAAGGGGGATGCCATGAAAATTACGCGTGTCGGCATGCTGGTGGCGGTGTGGATACTGCTTGTGGCCCAGGCTTGGGCCCAAGATAAAATGCCGGAAGCATCCACCGCCACCTGGTGCATCCATGTCAACAAAGCACCTAATACGGTCCGGGCCTTCGGTTTTGATATTGTTTATCCCGCCGATATTCTGACATTTGACAAAGCCACCAAGGCCGATCTGCTGAAAAAGGGATTTAGCTATTTCGGGGCCAACGAACTGAAACCCGGCCGAATCCGCGTGGGCGGCATGGAGCCGGGCGAACACAGTATCGCTCAGGGTGCCCAGGGCCGACTGGTAACGCTGACCTTTATTAAAAAAAAGGAAATGGCGCCGGTCTTTAAGATCATTATGGTCCAAGACGATATGCGGACATGGTCCGTATCAACCGGCAAAAACGGCCAACCGGCCGATCTGGCCCTGACCGAGTGCACCCAACAAACCCCCTGACTCTCATCATTTGAAAAGACAACCGCCGCCTTTAGCCCGAATAGTTCATGAAATTTTTCGGCACCGGCGTCACTATTGTCCAAAAACGGTTTTAATCATGGCAGGACAGATCGCCGGTTGTTTGTCCAAATCGGTATCGGTATCGAAATCGAATTGTATTTACGGCGGAGCTCTCAACGATTATTTTTTTATCCTGTTTATCCGTGTACTTGTCTTGCCGCCGGGAAGAGTACCCGGATAAAAAAGGTGTTTGTCATGCCGGGCCACGACCCGGCATCCAGTAACTGATGACCGGCACACCCTGCCGTCCGGTTGCACTGGACCCCGGCTCGGGGGCCGGGGTGACGGAGGCCGGAAAAACCGCTTTTCGACCCCGATCCCGATAGCGATACCGATTTGGATAAACAGATCAAAAGATGTGACGCCATGGTTAAAACCGTTTTTGGATAACAATGATTTTGGACAACCATAGGTAACCTCGAAAAATTAAATTCACCGCAGAGACGCAGAGGTCGCAAAGGAAAGCATGAGCACTGCGTATAAAGTAGAAAATATAACCCTTTGCGTACTTTGCGCCTTTGCGGTGCAAAAAAAGAAACCGCCAACATAAAAATTACGCCTTCCAGAACGGAAAGAAACCTCAATTTTTAGAGATGGCCCATAGATAAGATACGGTATGTTGCAATGGGGTTCCGGCGTTTTTTGGAAATACAAGCTGTCATAAGCGGTTTGAGGCTTTTTTTATGTCGAAGAAATTCACCCTTCGCACCGAGCCGCCTTGTCCGCACCTGCCTTGTTGCAGGCCGCTGCAGTAGATTGCGTCCTGCGCCCTGCATCTTTCGGCCAAATCAGTTCGTGAAATATTCGGGTTAAAAATATCTATCCGAGTGAACCGTTTTTGCGACGCACAACAACCCGCCGTTCAATTCCACGTCTCCACAACCAGGTAAAACAACAGGCTTGCGCCGGCTGGTTTGCAGGCCAGATCTCTTTTCCTTTCACCCGGATCGGCTTATACCCCCCGCACGGTAAAAGAGCCGGCCAGATTGCCAGTGTCCGGTCATCCTCCGCTCCATTTTTTCCTCGACACAGGACAGAGTTCTGTTTTGCGGAACAAGTTCTGTTCTGCGGAACAGTTGCCCGAGGGCCGCGCGCGGCATTTTTGAAACAACACACTGATTTTAAATATAATT
>JBMORB010000471.1:0-5127 GCA_049320925.1 Thermodesulfobacteriota bacterium
GCGTGAACCTCCCGTGGGCCGATTTTCGATACCGATACCGATAGCGATCCCGATCCCGATTTCGATGGAGTGCAAGGGCGCCAGGAAAAACAGGAATATAAATAAGGTGTACAAAACAGCCTTTTGGCCGTATTGTGAAGCATCGTTTGGACTTATTGTTGACAGGATTTCGAATTTTTGTTGAAATGGCACATTTTTCAGTATCATAACAGCATCTTTCATATGAACGAAGGAGAGAATGGATCATGACGGAAGAAGCAAAAGCACCTGAGGAAGCAGGGACCGCCGCGCCGGCGGCCGGGGAAGAAAAACCCCTTGAGAAAATGACCGCCACGGAATTGCGGGAGGTGGCCAAGACCATCCCCGGCATCACCGGGGCCCACGGCATGAAAAAGGAAGAGCTGCTGGCCGCCATTCGCGAGGCACGCGGCATCAAGGTGGAAGAGGTCAAAAAGAACCTGACCGTGCTTCAGGAACTCAAGGGCCGCATCCGGTCTTTGAAAAAAGAGCAGGCCGCTGCGTTGGGCGCCGCCGACCCTGTAAAAGCGGCCCGGCTGCGGCGCCGCATCAGCCAGCTGAAGAAAAAGAGCCGGCGACCGGCCGCGTGAGCATTGCAGGGCCGGGAGAGGAGCGTTTGACGGTTGTCCAAGGAGCCTTCATATCCGGCAAAACCGCTGGTTGATGAATTTGTTTTGTCCCTGGCGTCGGAAAAGGGTTACTCGCCCAACACCTGCCGGGCCTATGCCGCCGATCTGAATGACTTTCTGGGCTTTCTGGCCGGCCCCGCCGGAGAACCGGCGCAGGGCCGGGAGGTGACGCTGGCCGAGGCCACGGTGACGGCCATTCGGGGATACCTGGCTTTTCTGCACAAGAAGCGGATGGACAAAAGCTCGGTGTCACGCAGGCTTTCCGTGCTGCGGTCGTTTTTCCGGTACCTGGAAAAACGGGACATCATGACGGGCAACCCGGCCCAGGCCGTGCTTTCTCCGAAAACGGGCCGCAAGATCCCCGCCTTTCTTTCAGTGGACGACATGTTCCGGCTGCTGGACTCCATCACCGGTGACACCCTGACGGACCTGCGCAACCGGGCCATTTTTGAAACCATCTATTCCACGGGCATACGGGTGTCCGAGGCCGCTGGCCTGGATGCCGCCCACGTGGAGGCCGATGAAAGCGTGTTCCGGGTGCGGGGCAAGGGCGCAAAGGAGCGCGTGGTGCCGGTGGGGAAAAAAGCCCTGGCATCGATTGCCGCCTACCGGAAAAAGCTGTTCGCGGAGACCGGCATCGGCGCGGAGGACGGGCCGCTGTTTCTGAACAGGAACAAAGGGCGGCTGACCACCCGTTCCATGGACCGGATTTTAAAGCAGACGGCCCTGCGGTGCGGGCTTAAGATTTCGCTGTCGCCCCACGCGCTTCGCCACTCGTTTGCCACGCACATGCTGGACGCGGGGGCGGACTTAAGAACCGTCCAGGAGATCCTGGGTCACAAGAGCCTGTCCACCACGCAGAAATACACTCATGTGTCCATTGACAAGCTGATGGAGGTTTACGATCATGCCCATCCACGGAAATAGCCCGCCCGGCGTTCCGCGCGGCACAACGATCCTGGCGGTGCGCCACCGGGGGAAAACCGCGATGGCCGGCGACGGCCAGGTCACCCTGGACGCCGTGGTGATCAAGCACGGCGCGAAAAAGGTGCGCCGGATTTACAACGGCCGGATCGTGGTGGGCATTGCCGGCGCCACGGCGGACGCCATGGCCCTTTCCGAGCGGCTGGAGTCCAAGCTGGAACGCCACAACGGAAGCCTGACCCGGGCCGCGGTGGAACTGGCCCGCGAGTGGCGCACCGACAAGTACTTGAAACGGCTGGAAGCCATGATGATCGCCGCGGACGAAAACCTGATGTACCTGATATCGGGCAACGGCGACGTGATCGAGCCGGACGCGCCGGTGCTGGCCATCGGTTCGGGCAGCGTGGGCGCCCGGGCCGCGGCCCTGGCCCTGATCGGCCATTCGGACCTGGACGCGGAACAGATCGCAAAAGCGGCCATGACCATTGCCGCGTCGATCTGCGTTTACACCAACAACGAACTGACGGTTGAAGTATTATAGATTGAGAAAACCATGAGTGATTTAAAGCCGGCGGAGATTGTTTTCGAGCTGGACAGATATATCGTGGGCCAGGCCAATGCCAAGCGGTCCGTGGCCATTGCCCTGCGCAACCGGTGGCGGCGGCGCCAGGTGCCGGAGGCCATGCGCGACGAGATCGCGCCCAAGAACATCATCCTGATCGGCCCCACCGGCGTGGGAAAGACCGAAATCGCCCGGCGCCTGGCCCGGCTGACCGATTCGCCTTTTTTGAAGATCGAGGCCTCCAAGTTCACCGAGGTGGGATACGTGGGACGGGACGTGGAGTCCATGGTCCGGGACCTGGTGGAATTGACCGTGACCCGCTTAAAGGTCGAGGAGCGGGAGACGGTGCGGGAAAAGGCGGCCCGGCTGGCCGAGGAGCGCATACTTGATATTCTGCTGCCCCGGCCGGAGGCCCCCCATCGGGCCGACGCCGACGAAGGCCCCGGCTCTCATATTGAAATTGTCCCGGATGACGACGGCCGGGTCTCGACCCGTGAAAAGCTCCGGGGCATGCTGCGCGACGGCAAGCTCAGGGACCGGTACGTGGACCTGGAACTGGCCGACAAAAGCATGCCCACGCTGGAGATTTTCACCAATTCGGGCCTGGAGGAGATGGGTGTCAACTTCAAGGACATGTTTGCCGGCCTCCTGCCCAGGGCCCGGAAGCGGCGCAAGGTCAAGGTGCCGGAGGCCCTGGCCATGCTCACCGACGAGGAGGCCCAGAACCTGGTGGACATGGACCGCGTGGTGAGCCGGGCCGTGGAAAAGGTGGAGCAGTCGGGCATCATTTTTTTAGACGAGATCGACAAGATCGTGGCCACGTCAAAGGGATCGGGCCCGGACGTGTCAAGGGAAGGGGTCCAGCGGGACCTTCTGCCCATTGTGGAAGGCAGCACGGTGATGACCAAGCACGGCGCGGTCAAGACCGACCATATCCTGTTTATCGCGTCCGGGGCCTTTCACATGTGCAAGCCGTCGGACCTGATTCCCGAGCTTCAGGGCCGGTTTCCCATCCGGGTGGAGCTGGACTCTCTGGGAAAGGAAGAGTTTTTCCGCATTCTTACAGAGCCCCAGAACGCGCTGCTGCTCCAGTACATCGAGCTGCTGCGCACCGAAGGCGTGGACCTGTCCTTTGAGGACGACGCGGTCCGCGAGATCGCGGCCATGGCCCAGGAGGTGAACGAGGGCACCGAGAACATCGGGGCCCGGCGCCTGCACACCCTGATGGAGTACCTGCTGGAGGATCTGCTGTTTGACGGGCCGGACCGGGCGGGGAAAAAAGTGGTGATCGACCGGGCCTATGTGAGCGAGCGGCTGAAGACCATCCGGGGCAACGAGGATTTAAGCCGGTTTATTTTGTAGGAAGCTGCCGTCCGGATGAAGAACCGCCGGTTAAAGGGTTCAAGGGGCCCAGGGTTCAAGGAAAACTGTTGAAGACTTTAACGCAGTGGAGAATTCGAGAAACATATATGAACGGGGTGTGATGGGGGAAAAGCCGCCAAAGGATGATACTTGGCCCCTCGGCCCCTTGAATCCTCGAACCCTTATTGATGTAAAGAGGCGGATATGCCTCATGCGCGAAATTTAACTGATTGAAAAAATCTGAGCTCAAAGAACAAGCGAGGTAACCATGGAACCCAATGTGGCCGATATTCTGATCGAGTCGCTGCCTTATATCCGGCGCTTTTCCGGCATGACCATCGTGATCAAGTACGGGGGCCATGCCATGGTGGACGAGCAGCTGAAAAACGATTTTGCCCAGGACATCACGCTGCTTAAATTCATCGGCCTTCACCCGGTGGTGGTTCACGGCGGCGGTCCCCAGATCAACCAGGTGCTGGACAAGATGGGCATCAAGACCAGCTTTGTCCGTGGCATGCGGTTTACCGACGAGGCCACCATGGACGTGGTGGAGATGGTGCTGGGCGGCAAGGTCAACAAATCCATCGTGGCCCAGATCAACCGCCACGGCGGCCGGGCCATCGGCTTAAGCGGCAAGGACGGCGGGCTGATTTCGGCCAGAAAGCTTACCATCATGGGGGATAAAAAAGGAGACGCGCCGCCGGAGATCATTGATCCGGGCCTGGTGGGGGACGTGACCCGCGTCGATCCCGACATCATTGTCACGCTGGCCTCCCAGGGTTTTATTCCGGTGATCGCGCCGGTGGGCGTGGGGGAAAACGGCGAGACCTACAATATCAACGCGGACCTGGTGGCCTCCAGGGTGGCGTCGGCCCTGGCCGCGGCGCGGCTGATCCTGCTCACCGACGTGGACGGCGTGCTGGACACCGGCGGAAAGCTGATTTCCTCCATCGACGCGGGGGCCATTGAAAAGATGATCAGCAACGGCACCGTGACCGGCGGCATGATTCCCAAGATCGAGTATGCCCTGGACGCCATCCGGCACGGCGTTGAAAAGGTGCAGATCATCAACGGCAAGCGCCGCCATTCGGTGCTGCTGGAGCTGTTTACCGACAAAGGGATCGGCACCGAGGTGGTGGCGTAGTACTTTAAGAGTGCCGAAAAAGCTGTAATCCACCGCAAAGACGCAAAGGACGCAAAGAAAAATATGGACGCTTTCGCGTAACACAGCGATAGCCCCCTCGCGAAGCGAAAAACAATCCTTTGCGCGCTTTGCGTCTTTGCGGTGTAAAAAGCGATACAATCGTCACGGAAGAGACGGTGGGTTCCGCAATGACGTTTAAGGTTTTTTGAATCAAGACAAGCGGCCGATTGTGGCGGCGGAAAGACGGACGGACGATGAATAATATAAAGGAACAGGCGGAAAAGGTTTTCGCCAACACATACAAACGGATGCCCCTGGTGCTGGAAAAAGGCCGGGGGTGCACCCTGTGGGACGCTTCGGGAAAAGCCTACACCGATTTTGTGGCCGGTATCGCGGTGTGCAACCTGGGCCATGCCCACCCGGCCGTGGCCGAGGCGCTCTATAAACAGGCCGGCACACTGTGCCACGTGTCCAACATCTTTTACACC
>JBMORB010000472.1:0-1698 GCA_049320925.1 Thermodesulfobacteriota bacterium
TGTTGGCGTGGTACTCCCGCCAGTCGTCGGTCAGAATGCGGATGCCCAGTTCCGTGGCCCGGTCCCGGATCTCGGTGCCAGGAAAGGGGGCCAGCAGGTGGAACCCGTAGGAAGCTCCCATGGCCTTGATTTTTTCGCCGAAGCGCCGGGTTTCTTCGATGGTCTCCGGTGTTTCCCCGGGCAGGCCTAAAATAAAGGAAACATGGGGCAGGACTCCGGCATCGGCGCAGGCCCTTACCGCGGCTTCCACCTGTTCAAGGGTGATCCCCTTTTTGATGGTTTTCAGAATCTCCGGGTTGGCGGTTTCCACGCCGAAGCTCACGGCCACGCACCCGGCTTCCTTCATCTTTTTGAGCAGTTCGTAATTGACCAGGTCCACCCGGGCAAAGGAAGACCATTTGATGTTCAGTCCCCTGCGCAGGATCTCGTCGCACACGCCGAAGCAGTGTGCCCTGCTCGCGGTAAACAGGTCATCGGCGATGTTGACCTGGGAAAACCCCAGTCCCGCCAGGAAGGCCAATTCATCGACCACCGACACCGGGTCCCGGTACCGTACTTTTGCGCCCACCATTTTTCGGCCCACGCAGAAGATGCACTTGAAGGGGCAGCCCCGGCTGGTGGTCATGCTGACCGGCATGTTCAAGGCCTTGTACCGGCCCAGGGGGACCAGATGGCGGGCCGGCATGGGCAGGGCCGTTACGTCAACCGCATACTCCCGTACGGGCGTTGCGCAAATGCCGGTTTTGTCCCTGTAGACGATGCCGGCAATGGTTTCCCACCGCCGCTGGCCGGCCAGTTCCCCGGCGATTCGCACCACGGTGTCGTCTCCTTCGCCCACCGCCACCATGTCGAGTTCGGGCAAAGCTTCCAGGGTTTCGCGGGCGCACATGGACGCATGCGGGCCGCCCATCACCGTCAGGACCGTTTGATCCGCGGCCCGGATGTCACGAACGATTTCGGCGGCGTGGTCAAACGTCATGGTGACCGCGGTAAGGCCTACAAAATCCGGGGCGAATGTTTTTAAAATCTCTTCGATTCTTTCCCGGCTGTAGGGGAAAACGACAAAATCCGCCAGCAGCACCTCCACCCCGGCCCGTTCCAGCTCTGCCGCCAGATAGGCCAGTCCCAGGGGCGGGGAAGGCGTTTCCGAGACGGGATAAAACGGGTTAATCAGCAGGCATTTCATGGTTTTTCCAACCACCAAAATCCAATGTAGCGGAGGGCTTCAGCCCTCCACCAGTATCTGGAAGGCTGAAGCCTTCCGCTACAGATACATATTAACTCCAGCTACGATGAAAAAAAGCAGGGTCCGGGAAGCCCGGACCCTGCTGGTTCGCATCGGGAAGTATCAACAGCCTAGAACAGGCCGGAGACCTTTCCGGTGGCCGGGTCGACGTCGATGCGCCGGAAGGCCGGGTCAGAGGCGGTGCCGGGCATCAGGGAGATGGTCCCCGCGCAGGGGCACAGGAACTTGGCGCCGGAGTAAATGAGTACGTCGCGGATGGGCAGACGCCAGCCCTTGGGAACGCCCTTCTTGACCGGGTCGTGGGTCAGAGAGAGGTGAGACTTCACCATCATGGTGGCGAAATCCGCGTATTTCGGATCTTTCTCCAGCATGTCGGCCTTGGCCGCGGCATCCGGCAGCCAGTCCACGCCGTCGGCGCCGTAAACCTCCTTGGCAATGAGGGCCACGCGGTC
>JBMORB010000472.1:1798-5124 GCA_049320925.1 Thermodesulfobacteriota bacterium
CCATCATGGTGGCGAAATCCGCGTATTTCGGATCTTTCTCCAGCATGTCGGCCTTGGCCGCGGCATCCGGCAGCCAGTCCACGCCGTCGGCGCCGTAAACCTCCTTGGCAATGAGGGCCACGCGGTCGCGCAGCTTCATTTCCAGCGGATAGAGGAATTTGAAGTCATTGCCGGCTTCGCAGGCATCGATAACGGCGTCGGCGAATTCCAGCGCGCCTTCACCGCCCTTGAGCCAGTGGTTGGACTCGGCGCAGCGGGCGCCGGCCGCTTCCGCGACCTTTTTCACCAGGGCGACTTCGGCGTTGGTGTCGGTGTAGAAACGGTTGATGCAGACGACCGGGTTGATGCCGGATTTGCGGATCACGCCGATCAGGTGGACCATGTTCTCGCAGCCCTTTTCCACCAGGGCCAGGTTTTCCTTGGTGTAGGCTTCGTCCAGGGGCTTGCCGGCCACGACCTTGGGCCCGCCGCCGTGCATCTTCAGGGCGCGGACCGTGGCGGTCAGAATGGACACATGGGGCTTGAGCCCGGAGAAGCGGCACTTGACGTTCCAGAATTTTTCAAATCCGATATCCGCGGCAAACCCGGACTCGGTCACATGGTAATCCCACAGTTTCAGGCCCACGCGGTCGGCGATGATGGAGCTCTGGCCCACGGCGATGTTGGCGAAGGGGCCGGCATGAACCAGGCAGGGCTGATACTCGGCCGTGCTCATGAGGGTGGGGTTGATGGTGTTGCGCATGAAGGCGGCCATGGCGTTGCCCACTTCCAGGTCGCGGCAGGTGACCGGCTTGCCGGACTTGTCAAAGGCCACGGTGATGTTGTTGATGCGCTCTTTCAGGTCGGCCAGGTCGGTGGCCACGGCCAGGATGGCCATGAGCTCGGAACCCACGGCGATGCCGAACTTGGACTGCATGGTGTAGCCGTCGGTGCGGCCGCCGATGCCGATGATGATATTGCGCAGGGCCTGGGCGCAGAAGTCGATGATCCAGCCGAACTCCACCCGGGTGGGATCAATGTCCAGCCGGCGCATCTTGGTCAGACGGGCCAGCTGCTCGTCGTTGTAATTGCGCTCATGCTGCATGCGGGCGGTCATGGCCACCATGCCCAGGTTATGGGCGTTCATGATGTCGTTGATGTCGCCGGTCAGGCCCAGGGAGAACTCGGTCATGGGGATCAGCAGGGAGTTGCCGCCGCCTGCCGCCGTGCCCTTGACGTTCATGGTCGGTCCGCCGGAGGGCTGGCGCAGAGCGCCTCCCACGTTTTTGCCCCGGGCGCCCAGGCCTTCGATCAGGCCCAGGGAGGTGGTGCTTTTGCCTTCTCCCAGCGGGGTCGGGGTGATGGCGGTCACTTCAATGTACTTGCCGTCGGGTTTCTTCTCCAGACGTTTGATGATTTTCAGAAAATCGAGTTTGGACAACCGGCCCATGGCCAGCATTTCGTCTTTTTCCAGGCCCAGTTTTACCCGCCAGTCTTCGGGCATGGGCATGTTCTTTTCCGCTTCCTCGGAAATCTGCCAGTCGGCCATTTTAGTCGCATCGTAAGCCATAACATTCCTCCTTCGTTGCTTTTTAGCTTAAATTCGTGTTTACCTGAAACACTTTTCCTTTTGCCTGTTATTAAAAGTTTTTTTACAACCGAAAGCCGGGTCCGGGCATGGCCCATGTGTTCAATATAAAAAACGAATCGTTACCCTATCATTCAATTTTAGTGAAAGCAAGCTGGAACGAAAAAATTTTGTTTTTTTATTAACTGATTGTTATTTATTGTTTTAATTGTCGTTCCCGCATCCGATACAGTAGCGTCTGAAAGCCGCCGCTCCGACAGGAGGGCGCCCCAGAACCATCGCGGGGACAAACGTCCGCGGACACCCGCGCTTTTATTTTCCGCCGGTTGTGCTAGGATGGCCGGCAGTGAGCCACAAACAGTTTTAAAACGGACAACGCCGCTACTCATGAAAAAAGACGAAGTCACCGACAGGTTACCCACCGGAGAACAGCAGCGCCAGCTTCGCCTGCTGCCGGGCGTGGACCGGCTTCTGGTCCGGCTTCAAGCCTTTTCAGGCCTGGAGGCGGTGCCGGTGTCGGTGCTCACCGAAGCGGCCCGGAAAACCGTGGCCGGGCTGCGGCAGGCCATCCTCAAGTCGAAAAAGGGGCTTTCCGAAGCCGAACTGGCCATCGACACCGTTGTGTCCCAGACCGCCCGGATGGCCAAAGCCGCCATGAAGCCCAACTTAAAACCACTGATCAACGCCACCGGCGTGGTCATTCATACCAACCTGGGCCGGTCGCCGCTTTCGAAGGAGGCCATCGACCACCTGCTGGCCGTGGCGTCCGGTTACTCCAATCTGGAATTCGACCTTTCAAAAGGCGAGCGGGGCATCCGGTATGCCGTTATCGAGGATCTGCTGTGTGAACTGACCGGCGCCCAGGCCGCCATGGCGGTGAACAACAACGCCGGTGCCGTGCTGCTGGCCGTGGAGACCTTTGCAAGGGACCGGGAAGTGATCGTGTCCCGGGGCGAACTGGTGGAAATCGGCGGGTCGTTCCGCATTCCCGACGTGATTCGAAAGAGCGGCGCTGTATTAAAGGAAGTGGGCACCACCAACCGGACCCATCCCAGGGACTACGAGAACGCCATTTCAGACAAAACCGGCCTGCTGCTCAAGGTGCACACCAGCAACTACGGCATGGTGGGGTTTACCGCCGAGGTCGATCTCGGAGACCTGGTGGAACTGGGCAGCCGCCATAAGGTTCCGGTAATGCACGACCTGGGCAGCGGCACCCTGATCGATTTCAAGGAGTTCGGTTTTCCCCATGAACCCACGGTGCCGGAGATTGTTGCCACAGGGGCCGACGTGGTCACCTTCAGCGGCGACAAACTCCTGGGCGGACCCCAGGCCGGCATGATCGTGGGCAAAAAAGAGGCGGTGGCCGCCATCCGCGCCAACCCTCTCACCCGCGCACTGCGCATTGACAAGCTGACCCTGGCGGCCCTTGAAATGACGCTGCGGACCTACCGGGACAAACCCGCGGCCATCAGAAATATACCTACCCTTCGCATGCTGACCGAGCCGGTGGATGTGGTGGAGCAGAAGGCCGAGACCCTGGCCGAGGCCCTGAAAACCGTGGGCAACGGCCGCCTGTCCGTGGAACAGGTGGCGCTGGTGTCAAAGGCCGGGGGCGGGTCGTTGCCGTTTCTCGAAATTCCCAGCAGCGGCGTGGCGGTTCTGGTGGAGGGAATTTCGGCCAACCGGCTGGAAAACCTGCTGCGCGCCGGGGACCCGCCCCTGATCGGCAGAATCGAACAGGATCGCTTTGTCATGG
>JBMORB010000473.1:0-5116 GCA_049320925.1 Thermodesulfobacteriota bacterium
CTCGTGATCTTAATCGAACAAGCTGGCTGAATCGATCACGAGTAAGATTACGAGCAAGAGTACGATGTTTTGGCAGCAGACGGAGCGGCTTTGCCTCTGCCGGTCAACTCAATGTGTGAAGCATTCAGGTTGAGGACGAGGTTCTTAATCTTGCTCTTGATCGTACTCGTGATCTTAATCGAACAAGCTGGCTGAATCGATCACGAGTAAGATTACGAGCAAGAGTAGGATGTTTTGGAGTAAACGCATTTGTTGCAACCAGAGGGTTGAACATGATCACCCCGGTCGCCGGTCCTGATTTTGTCCATCTGCACGTGCACACGGCCTACAGCCTTCTGGACGGCATCATCCGCATCGACGCCCTGATGAAACGGGCCGTGGAATACGGCATGAAGGCCGTGGCCGTCACTGATCACGGCACCATGTTCGGCACGGTCTCCTTCTACAAGGAGGCGGTCAAGGCAGGCATCAAGCCCGTTATCGGCTGCGAGTGCTACGTGGCCCCCCGCACCATCACCGACAAAACCCCTCTGGACCACGACGGCCTTTCCCACCTGGTGCTGCTGGCTGAAACCATGGAGGGCTACCGCAATCTGTGCCACCTGGCCAGCATTGCCTCGCTCAAGGGTTTTTATTACAAACCCCGCATCGACAAGGATATCCTGCGACAATACGGTAAGGGCCTGATCGGGCTTTCCGCCTGCCTCAAGGGCGAAATCGCCCAGCGGCTTCTGGAGGGCAACGCCGCGGCTGCTGACCGGGCCGCGCGGTTTTACCAGGAGGCGCTTGGAGAGAACAGTTTCTTTCTGGAGGTCCAGCATAACGGCATTCCCGAACAGACCCGGCTCAACGCGGCCCTGCGGGAGATGAGTGAAAGACTTTCCATTCCCCTGGTGGGCACCAACGACTGCCACTACCTGGACCGGGGCGACCATAATATTCACGCGCTTTCCCTCTGTCTTCAGACCGGCAAGACCATTCACGACGCCGACCGGTTCCGGTTTGAAACCGACCAGCTGAACTTCAAGCCCGGACACGAGATGTGCGCCTTTCTGGAGCCTTTTCCCGGCGCCGCGGCAAACACCGTGGCCATTGCCGACCGGTGTAACGTGGAGCTTGATTTCAAGACCCTTCACTTTCCCGTGTTTGCCACGCCACCGGGCAAGACCGTGGACCAGCTGTTTGAGGAAAAGGTGCGGGAAGGCTTTACCCGTCGTCTGGAGGCGGTGGCCCGGAAAAATCCCGGCTTTGACCGGGAAGCCTACAACCGGCGGCTGGAATACGAGCTTTCCGTGATCAAGGAGATGGGGTTTCCCAGCTATTTTCTCATCGTGGCCGACTTTATCGCCCATGCCAAGGGGAATGGCATTCCCATCGGCCCGGGCCGCGGGTCGGCCGCGGGCAGTATTGTTTCCTACAGCATGGGCATCACCGACCTGGATCCCATCGAGCACGGCCTGCTGTTTGAACGGTTTTTGAATCCCGAACGAAAGAGCATGCCGGATATCGACGTGGATATCTGTATTAACGGCCGGGAACGGGTGTATCACTACCTGGTGGAAAAGTACGGCGGCAGCGACTACGTGGCCCAGATCATCACCTTTGGTTCCATGAAGAGCCGGGCCGTGATCCGGGACGTGGGCCGGGTCATGGGTATCCCCCTGTCTGACGTGGACAGGCTGGCCAAACTGATCCCCATGAACAAGACACTTGACGAGGCCATGGCCGGAGAGCCGGACCTTAAAAAACTGGTCGATTCCCGGCCCGACTTCGCCGAGCTGGTGGCCGCGGGCCACGTCCTGGAGGGGCTGCCCCGCCACGCCTCTACCCACGCCGCCGGCGTGGTGATCGGCGACCGGCCCCTGACCGAATATCTTCCCCTGTACTCGGTCAAGGAAAACGAAGCCCTGACCCAGTACGACATGAAGTGCGTGGAGTCCATTGGCCTGGTGAAACTCGATCTTCTGGGTCTGCGCAACCTGACGGTGATCGCCGACACCCTGAAGATCATCGGCGGGCAGGGCAAGCCGGTGCCGGACATGTCGGATCTGGACCTGACGGATGAAAAAACCTACCGGCTGTTGTGCGCGGGCAATACCACCGGCGTGTTCCAGCTGGAAAGCGGCGGCATGAAGAAGCTGCTCGTCAAGATGAAGCCCGCCACCTTTGCCGATATCACGGCCCTGGTGGCCCTGTACCGGCCCGGCCCCATGGGCAGCGGCATGCTGGATGATTTCGTGGAGCGGCGTCACGGCAGAAAGCGGGTGGAGTACCTGATTCCCGAGCTGGAACCCATTTTAAAGGAGACTTACGGCGTCATCGTGTACCAGGAGCAGGTCATGCAGATCGCCCAGGCCGTGGCCGGATACACCATGGGCGGCGCCGACGACCTGCGCAAGGCCATGGGCAAGAAGATCGCCGCGAAAATGGCCGAGCACGAGACCATCTTCATCGACGGGGCACTGGCCCGGGGGATCGACAAGGGGAAAGCCCAAACCCTCTATGAGCAGATCAAGTTTTTCGGCGAATACGGGTTCAATAAATCCCACAGCGCGGCCTATGCCCTGGTGGCGTTTCAGACGGCCTATCTCAAGGCCCACTTCCCGGTGGAGTTCATGGCGGCCCTGCTCACCAGCGCCATGAACAATACCATTACCGTGGTCAAGTTCATCGCCGAATGCCGGGCCGCGGGCATTGAAGTGCTGCCTCCGGACATCAACGAAAGTGAAGTGGCCTTTTCCGTGGTGGGAGACCGGATCCGGTTCGGCCTGCTGGCGGTCAAAAACGTGGGGGAGGGGGCCATTGAGGCCATCGTGGAGGAACGGCGGGCCAACGGCCGGTTTACTTCCATTTTTGACCTGTGCGAACGGGTGAGCCTGACCAAAGTCAACAAAAAGGTGCTGGAAAGCCTGGTCAAGTGCGGCGCCCTGGATTCCACCGGCGCGGGCCGTGCCCCGATGATGGCGGCCCTGGAAGACGCCCTGGCCCACGGCCAGACCGTTCAGCGGGAAAAAAACGACGCCCAGATGAGCCTTTTCGACATGCCGGGCGCCGGCGTGGAAATCAACCCTCCCACCCTTCCGGCCATTGACGAGTGGCCGGACCGGCAGCGGCTGGCCCTTGAAAAGGAGGCTTTGGGTTTTTATGTCAGCGGTCATCCGCTGGCCGGGCACCGGGACGTGCTGCTCAAGTACGCCAACGCCGACACCCTGGCCATAAAGGAAATGGAAGACCAGAGCAACGTGATTGTCGGTGGCGCCATTACGGCGGTGGACCGCAAGACCACCAAAAAGGGCAGCCAGATGGCGATTCTCACCATTGAAGACATGTACAGCACGGTTGAGGTGGTGGTCTTCCCGGACCTTTTTGAAGTGGTGCGGGATTTTCTGGTTGCCGAGGCCATGGTGTTTGTTCAGGGCAGGCTGGAGTCCAGCGAAATCTCCACGTCCATTCAGGCCGAACGGGTGGTGCCCCTGGACCGGGCCGGCGATGCGTGGCTGCCCAGCGTGCATTGCACCATCGATCCGGCAAAAACGGACCGGTCCGCCCTGGAATCCCTGAACCATCTCTTTAAACAGCACGCCGGCGCCTATGCCGCCTACCTTCACATCACGGGGCCGCCGGGCAAGGCGGGCACGGTCATCGCGCTGCCCGACACCGTGAAGCTGTCCGCCGACGCCGCGCTGTTTGACAAGGTTCACGATCTGCTGGGGTACAACGCGGTCCAGGTGGCGTGCAGGCTGCTGCCGGGCGCCGAAAAGTGGAGCGCGCCGAAACGAAGAAGCTTTAACGGAACCTATAATAAGAAAAGGACGACATCATGAAGGTGCCGCTGCTTGATCTGAAAGGCCAGTACGCGACCATCCGGGACGAGGCCCTCAAAATTACGGCCGAGATTTACGAAAGCCAGATGTTTATCATGGGCCCCCACGTGGAGAAGCTGGAGCAGGAGATCGCCCAATACACCCAGAGCCGTTACGCCGTCGGGGTCTCTTCCGGAACCGACGCCCTGCTGGTTGCCCTGATGGCCGCCGGTATCGAGCCCGGCCACCGGGTCCTGACCACACCGTATACGTTTTTCGCCACCGCCGGGGCTGTTGCCCGGGTGGGGGCGGTCCCCGTGTTCGTGGATATCGAACCGGACACGTACAACATGGACATGGCCGCCCTGGAAAAGGTTTTGACCGGTCTGCCGCCGGCGGCCCGGGACCAGTGCAGGGCTGTTATTCCCGTGCATCTTTACGGCCAGTGCGCCGACATGGATCCCCTGATGGATCTGGCCCGGCAGCACAACCTTACCGTGATCGAAGACGCGGCCCAGGCCATCGGTTCGGAATACAAGGGACGCCGGGCCGGGTCCGTCGGTGATGTGGGGTGCTTCTCCTTTTTCCCGTCCAAAAACCTCGGGGCCTTCGGCGACGGCGGCATTGTCACCGCCAATTCAAAGGAGCTTTACGAAAAGGTCCATATCCTGCGGGTTCACGGCTCCCATCCCAAGTACTATCATTCCTATATCGGCGGCAACTTCCGGCTGGACGCGCTTCAGGCGGCCATCGTCTCCATCAAGCTTAAACACCTGGACGCGTGGACCGAAAAAAGGCGTCAGAACGCGGCCATCTACCGGAAGCTGTTTGAGGCCGCCGGCCTTTCCGGAAAAGTCACACTGCCCGCGGACGTGATGTCCCGCCATATCTACAACCAGTTTGTCATATCGGTTGCCGAACGGCGGAACGACCTGATGGCGTTTCTCAAAGAGCGGGAGGTCGGCGTGGAAATCTATTACCCGGTGCCGTTGCACCTGCAGAAATGCTTTGCCTATCTCGGATACCAGGCGGGCGATTTCCCGGTGTCCGAACATGCCGCGGCCCATACCCTGGCCCTGCCCATCTATCCCGAGCTTTCCCATGAGCAACTGGAATACGTGGTGGATTCCATTGCCGCGTTCTTTAAGTCGCACCGGTCATAAGGTAGATCCCAACACAAAGATCACGAAGGCCACGAAGAAAGACGATTACGATCAAGAGTAAGAGCACGAGCACGATACTTGAATCGAAATCGCTATCGCTATCGGGATCGAAAAGCACGGATGTCGGGGGAATGCCGGTGCCTCTTGCGC
>JBMORB010000474.1:0-5112 GCA_049320925.1 Thermodesulfobacteriota bacterium
CCGAGCGCAAGCGTTTTTTTCGGGATAAAGCGGGCAGGCTGTTTGAGCCCGCCATGGGCGGGCGAGTTCCTGACCGCGCCGAAAAAACGCTTGCGCGAGGAACGCCAAAGGCCAAGCCGCGGGGCGCGCTTCTTTTGGTACTTTTCTTGGCGGCAAGAAAAGTACACGGATAAAGGAAGAAGAGAGAACAATTTTTTTAAAATCCATCGTGCATTAAATTCGATTTCGATACCGATAGCGATTTCGATTTGAATAAACAAATCAACAGATTTGCCGCCATGGTGAAAACCGTTTTTGGACAACAGTGAAAAGGAGTATCGGATGAGAATTGAACGGATAAAGGACCGGTGCAACAACTGCATGCTGTGCGTGCGGGAATGCATTGCCGGCGTGTGGCGCGAGGTCAACGGCGCGCCCGAGCCGGTGTTTCCCCAGGCGTGCAACCTGTGCAGCCACTGCGTGGCGGTCTGTCCCCGGCAGGCCATCACCCATTCCCGGCTGGCGACCGACCCCGCGGCCAGGGTGCAAAGGAAACTGCTTGACGCCGATGTCTATAAAGAGATCGCCGTCACCCGGCGCAGTATTCGGCAATACAGGGATTTGGCGGTGCCCCGGGACCAGATCGAAAAGATAATCGACCTGGCCCGTTTTTCCCCCACGGCCAGCAACTCCCAGCACGTGAGTTACATCGTGATCACCGACCGCCGGGTGATCGGGCAGGCCGCCGGCCATGTGTTTGCCATGGGCGTCAAAGCCTACCGATGGGCCGTGTCCCGGCCGGGTAAAGTCGTGCTCGGGCTGCTGAAGCGCAACAGGAAGATCGCCGCCCTTCAGCGTTACATGGCCGCCATGGACTATTATATCGAGCAGTCCGCGGCCGGCAGGGACTATATTCTTCACAACGCGCCGGTGCTGATCCTGGTGTGCGCGCCCAGGGGCGCGGACTTCGCCATCGACAACTGCAACATCGCGGCCACCAACATCATCAACTACGCCCATACCCTGGGTCTGGGCACCTGTTACATCGGCTTTCTCACCCTGCTGCTGCGCCGCGGCAAAAAACTTCGGGCCCTGTTGCGGGTGCCCGAAGACCGGCAGGTGGGCGTCAGCCTGGTCATGGGATACCCGGCTTTTCGCCATTCGTTCGGGCCGGTACGAAAAAACCCTTGTGTTACATGGGTTTAGTGGTATATTGGACGCCATGAGCGGCCGGTCGTGCCCTTTGAAGGCATAAAACCGGTCCATGTTTTAACGGATTGACAATCGATAGTTTGCGGAGGTCCCCATGCGTGTCGGCACAAAACATTCAATGACGTTACTGGCGGTTTCAGCGGCTGTGTGTATGGCCCTGGCCCTCGGCGGCTGCGCCGCGTTTCAGAGCAAAGATAAAGGCAAGTCCGCAACATCCGCGCCAAAGCCGGCGCCGGCGGCCCAGCCCCAGGCGTCTTCCAGGCCCACGTCGGTCTATTACGATTTTCAGGACGTGCTTTTCCCGGTCGAGATGAAGCTCGACAAGAACCAGTCTTCGGTTTACGTCACCGACGGTTTCAAGACCGGCGTGCTCAAACTTTCCGGAGGGGTCGAGGCCGGGTCCCTGGTCACCTGGTTTGAAAACAACATGGTCAAGGACAACTGGCGGCTGATCGGCTCCCTGCGGGCCAGGCGGACCCTGCTGCTGTTTGTCAAGCAGAACCGCTACTGTGTGATCAGCGTCACCGACGGCATGATGAAAACCTACGCGGAAGTGTGGGTGGCGCCGACGGTCAACGATATTCAGGAGTCCGGACGGTTGCAGTAAACCGGCGTGGGGCAGGGGGAGTTATGGAAATCAACGGGAAGCGGATCGTGCTGGGAGTGTGCGGCGGTATCGCGGCTTATAAGAGCGTGGAGCTGCTGAGACTGCTGGTCAAGCAGGGCGCCCGGGTCCGGGTGGTGATGACCCAATATGCCTGTGACTTTGTGGCCCCCCTCACTTTTGAGGCGCTTTCCGGCCAAAAGGTCTGCACCAGCCTGTTTGACAACCGGGAAGACGCTTCCATCCGTCATATCGAGTGGGCCCGGGAAACCGATGCCGTGATCATCGCGCCGGCCACGGCCAACATTCTGGGCAAGCTGGCGGCCGGCATCGCCGACGACGCTCTATCCACGTTCATGCTGGCCGTCACGGCCCCGCGCATGCTGTGCCCCTCCATGAACTCGGCCATGTACGAAAACCGGGCCGTTCAGCGGAACCTGGATGTGCTTGAACAGGACGGGTACGTGATCGTGGAACCCGGCACCGGCGAACTGGCCTGTGGCACTTCGGGCGTGGGCCGCATGCCCGAGCCGGAGATCATTTTCGACCGGCTGCGCGCCATGCTTTCTCCAAAGGACCTGGCCGGTAAAACCGTGCTGGTCACCGCCGGACCCACCTGCGAGGCCATCGACCCGGTCCGGTTCATCAGCAACCGTTCTTCCGGAAAGATGGGCTATGCCCTGGCCGCGGCCGCCGAATACCGCGGCGCCGACGTGGTCCTTATCACCGGCCCCACGAACCTTGCCCCGCCGGTGAACGTGGAAACCGTGGCCGTGGAAAGCGCGCAACAGATGGCCGATGAAGTCTTTGCCCGCATGGCCGGGGCGGACATTATCATCAAGGTGGCGGCCGTGGCCGACTACCGGGCCAAGGCCGCGGCCGACCGGAAGATCAAGAAAAACGGCAAAGGAACCCTTGCCCTGACACTGGTGGAAAACATCGATATCTTAAAAGAGATCGGGACCCGGAAAAAGAAAAAGCAGGTGGTGGTGGGGTTTGCCGCCGAGACCCACGATCTGGCGAAAAACGCCCGGGCCAAGCTGGCCGCCAAAAAGGCGGACCTTCTGGTGGCCAATCCCGTGGCCGGCGACGACACCGCCTTTGGCGCCGATACCAATCAGGCGACGCTTTTTTACAAAGACGGCGCCGAAGAACCGCTTCCCCGCATGCGCAAGACCGACCTTGCCAACGCTATTTTAAACAGGGTGTTGAAGCTGGCCTTAAAAGAGTCCTGAACCTGCTTTCCGGCTGAAAAATGCATCGGCGGGCCTTCAGGGCGCCACCCATCCGGACGGTAAGGACTCCGGCTATTTTTATGGAAGCCTGAAGGCTTCCGCTACATTAATAAATCGCGAGGGACAGATGTAGGGGCGGCCTTCAGGCCGCCATACGGCCGGGCGGCAAAGGAAGTCGGGCGATTCTCTGCTATCGACCATTCCCTCACGGGGCATCAGATCCTTTCAATCCGGGTGATCTCCTCCTCCAGGGGTCTGGTCTCCTCCTGCCGGCCTTTTTTCTCAAGCTCTTTTTTCAGCCGGTCCACCTCCTGCTTCAGTTTCGGAAGAATATCTTCCTGAATGTGTTTGCGCGTCTTTTCACCGGCCCTGGCCGCCTCATCCCCCAGGCGGTCCAGTTCTCTGCCGAGTTCCTTTACCTGGTCGCTTTCCGGAAGGGCCTTCAACTCTTTTATTGCCTCGTCCAGGTGCCTGGACATCTGCGAAAAACTTTCGTTGACCGTGCCCAGCAGCTTGCCCAGAAGGGCCTGGGAACGGGTAACGCCCTCCACCACGGCTCCACCCGGCAGCACCGCTCCGCCGGTTCGCTCCAGAACCAGGTCCACCGCCATGCGACTGCCATTATCCGGATCGCTGATGATCGAAAAACGGGAATACTCGGTCACCCGGTCGCCGAACTTGTCTTCGATCCGCAGGGCCACCAGAAAGCGTCCGCTGTCCTGGTAATCGACATCGGTCACCTTTCCAATGACCATGCCCTCAGACATTACCCGGTCCCCGGTTTTGAGCCCGTGAACCTGGTCGAACCGCACGGAAACAGCCTTGCCTCCCCAGAACCAGCCGGTGCACATGGTCATGATCACCAGTACCACGGCCGGCCACGCAATCTTGAATCGCTTCATCATGCTCTCCCTTCTCTTGTGAAATAAAAGGGCCGATATCGACAGCCCGTTTTTTTGCAATATGCCATACGCTGACAAAGAACTCAAAGTGCAGACCAGAACCGGATGGGCGGCACGGGCCGGCGTGGTTGACGTAAACCGCTCTTAATAGGTGGCACGGGCCAGGGTAGCCAGGCCTTGCCCGTGGGGAAAATGCTCCGTCATTCCGGGCTTGACCCGGAATCCAGAGCAGCCGGACGGCAAAGTAGCGGAGGGCTTCAGCCCTCCATGCAACCGGCTGGAAGCGGAAGCCGGTCGATCTTAATGAAAGCCTGAAGGCTTGGGCTACCCGGTCCCTGGCTTCCGTTTCGCGTCATTTGAGGTCTGACCCGGAAGCCGGGGCGGCGTCGGCGGTTATCGAATTCGATAGCGATACCGATCCCGATACCGATCCCGATTTCGATTATGGGGGTGGGTTATCCCCTGTCTTCCTGCTTCTGGATTTTGGCCCAGGTGTCTTTTAAGGTGACGGTGCGGTTGAACACCGGCCGGTCCGGCGTGGAATCCTTTGAATCCGCGCAGAAATAACCCAAGCGCTCGAACTGGAAGGGCCGAGAGGGAGAAGACAAAAAAAGGGGCTATTTTTTCCCCGCCTTGATTTGAGAGATCACGTCATCCAAGGCAAGGTCATTCATCCATTCTTTGCGTTCTTTTGTATAATCGCCCCTGCCCATGGAAAACTGGTTAAGAAAGCGGATGGTATCGACCACACCCATCTCACGGAAGAGAATGTGAGTGGCGCGATGGCTGATTTCAGATATCGGTTTTACCTGTGTGTTCATCTGTCTACCTCCATCACCAGTTCTGTGGGGGATACCACCCTGGTTTTTAATCCTTCCAGATGCTTGGCTTTATTAAGCAAGCTGTCGTCACATGTGCAAAACCAGTCGATTTGTAACGCACATGCAAAGGCCAGATGTAAAGCGTCCAACGCCTTGATGCCGGATTTTTCAAATTTTTTTGCCGTGTCTTCCACCGCGGGCGTTAATGCCAGGGTTTTTTTGGCGATTCCCAAGACCGCCAGCGCATCTTCCTTGCGGCTCCGGTCAGGGATGTGACTGATTTCAAATACCAGGGCATCCGATGAAATAAGCTCCATCCGGCCGGACTCACATAGTGCGAGAATTACAAGAACCGCTTC
>JBMORB010000475.1:0-5092 GCA_049320925.1 Thermodesulfobacteriota bacterium
CAGCCTGCTGGAGGCGGATGATGACGCGTCGGTTGCCGACACCGTGGAACTGTCGGCCGATGAACTGAACCTGGACCTGGATGATGATAATGTCGATGGCGCCGAGCCCATTGAACAGCAGGAGATTGACCTGGCCGACCTGGAGCAGACCATTGAGATGGAACTGCTGGAACCCGAGGACGAAGACGCCGAGGAAAAGGAAGATGTTGAACTGGCCCTGTCCGATGAAGATCAGGATACCGATGAGGACGCCGACCTGTCGGACGTCGGCGAGGAGGATTTTTCCGATATAGAACAGATGCTTGCCACGGACGAGGACCAGGAAGCGGGTGCGACGGGTGTAGCGGCCGAAGAGGCGGTCGCTGAGGAAGAGACCGTGGACGCCAGGAAAAAGCCCAAGAAAGAAAAGAAGGCCAAACCGGAGAAACCGAAGAAAGAGAAAAAGGTAAAGGAAAAGAAAATCGGTGCCGGTGCGGGCGCCGGGAAGCGCGTGGTAAAGACGGTGCTGCTGGCGCTTCTGGTGCTGGTGCTGGTGGTTGGCCTTGTCGTGGGCGCTTATTTTCTGGCCTCCAGCATGGGCGTCAGCGTGCCGCCCTTGAACAAACTTCCGATCATCGGGTCTTTGCTGGGGAAGGGCGACGCGGCCGGACCCCGTACCGATGTGATTGTAGTCAAGAGCACCCTGCAGAACAATTTTGCCACCAATGTCAATGCCGGTAAGCTGCTGATCATTACCGGAAGTGTCATGAACAAGGCGTCGGCGCCGCGGCGCTTTGTCAAGGTGACGGCGACGCTTTCGTCCCAGGGTAATCCCGTCCCCCGTCAGGAGTCGGCCTATTGCGGCAACATGCTGACCTTTGAGGAACTGTCCGATCAGACGATGGACTATATCCGGCAGCGGCTGGCTAACCCGTCAGGAGACGATAATCAGAATACCAACATAAAGGCCGGCGCCACGGTGCCGTTCATGATCGTGATCCCGGACCTGCCCCCGGATCTGGTGGGGTATGAAGTCATGGTCGCCGACGCCCAGCCTGTGAAATGATGGCGAAATATGCTTGACTAACCGGCCCGAAGCTGGTAGTGAGTTTTTTCCCGTCGGCACGGTCCGGCGGACGGCGGGGCAGCACTCCCTGCCATGTGGCGATGTAGCTCAGCTGGTTAGAGCATGCGGCTCATATCCGCAGTGTCCGGGGTTCAAGTCCCTGCATCGCCACCACTTGATTTTAAACGGGCTCTTTTGGACGGGACGTCAAAAAGAGCCTTTTAGTTTTTACAGGTGCGGTTTCCGTGTTTCCCGGCTTTGAAAAAATAGTCGAACAGCGGATTGAAAAGGCCCGTCAGGAAGGGGCCTTTGACAACCTGCCCGGCGCCGGCAAACCCCTGAGTCTGGAAGCGGACGGACATATCCCCGAAGACCTCCGTCTGGCCTATAAAATACTCAAGAACGCCGGGTGCCTGCCGCCGGAAATCGAACTGCGAAAAGAAATTTGCCGGACCGAGGAACTTCTGGCCGGCGTGGAGGATCTGGAGGAACAGTACCGGCTGACGAAAAAAATCAATGTGCTGATCGCCAGGATTAACATGATGAGAAAGACCCATGCGGCCATGGAACTGCCTCAGAAATACCTGGGCAGGTTCAATGAACGGATCAGGGAAAACCGGGCCGACGTCCAGTTCCCAGGGACGGACCAGAAAAGGACGGACCATGAGTAAACTGACGGTGGCGCTGATCTGCGGGGGGGTATCCTCGGAAAGGGCGGTTTCACTTGCCGGAGGCCAGGAAATATTAAAGGCGTTGAACCCGGACCGGTACCGGGTCCTTCAGTATGACCCCAAAACCGACCTGGACCGCATGGTCCGGGAAGCCGGCCAGATCGACACCGCTTTTGTGAACCTGCATGGACTGTACGGGGAGGACGGCACCATCCAGGGCGTTCTGGACCTTCTGGGAATCCCTTACCAGTGTTCCGGTGTGCTGGGCAGCGCCCTGGCCATGAACAAGCTGGCGGCCAAGCGGATTTACGAACAGGCCGGCCTTCAGGTGCCGCCGTATCGCGTGGTCTCTTTCAGGGAGCGCGGCGACCTGGAACTGCTTGATGCCCATGCGAAGGCCCTGGGCCTTCCGGTGGTGGTCAAGCCGGCGTGCGGCGGCTCCAGCGTGGGCATGTCCATCGTGAAAACCCTTGCGGAACTGGCCCGGGCCGTGGACAAGGCCCTGGCCCACGATACCGTCATCCTGCTGGAGTCTTATATCAGGGGCCGGGAACTGACCGGCGGTATTCTCGGTAACACCGGGCTGGAGGCCCTTCCCATCGTGGAGATCATTCCCGGCGCCCAGTACACGTTTTTTGACTACGAGGCCAAATACACGCCCGGCGCCACGTCCGAGATCTGCCCGGCCCCCATTCCCGAATCGCTTGCCATAAAAGCCCAGGAGTACGCGCGCCGGGCCCACCAGGCACTTTTCTGCAAGGGATACAGCCGGACCGACATGATTGCCGCGGACGGGGACCTGTTTGTGCTGGAGACCAACACCATCCCGGGAATGGCGCCCACGAGCCTGCTGCCGCTGGCCGCGAGAACCGCGGGCATCTCTTTCGACCGCCTGCTCGACCGGCTCATCGACCTGAGCCTTGAAAAGGCGTAACCCCGGACGGCATAAAAAAATTTAACCCAACAAAGGAGATCGACAATGAAGGTCCTGGTGATCGGCGGCGGCGGCCGCGAACATGCCCTGGTGTGGAAAATCGCTCAGAGCCCCCGCGTGGAAAAGATCTTCTGCGCGCCGGGCAACGCGGGAATCGCCGCCATGGCGGAATGTGTTCCCATCCCGGCGGATGACCTTGAGGGGCTGCTGGATTTCGCCACCGAGGAAAAGATCGACCTGACGGTGGTAGGGCCTGAGGCGCCGCTTGCCAGGGGCATTGTCGACCTTTTTGAGGAGTCGGGGCTAAAGATTTTCGGCCCCTGCCAGGACGGCGCCCGCCTGGAGACCAGCAAGAGTTACGCCAAGGAGATCATGGCCAAGTATAACATTCCCACGGCCAGAGGAAGGAGCCTGACCTCGTATGATGAGGCTTTGGCCTATGCCCGGGAGATGGGCTTCAAGGTGGTGGTAAAGGCCGACGGACTGGCCGCGGGCAAGGGGGTGTTTGTGTGCGCCGCCGAAAAGCAGGTCACGGATGCGCTCAAACAGATCATGAAGGACCGGGTCTTCGGCAGCGCCGGAGATCGGGTGGTGGTGGAAGAGTGCCTTCCGGGCGAGGAGGCTTCCTTTATCGTCGTGACCGACGGTGAAACCGTGCTGCCGCTCCCCTGTTCCCAGGACCACAAGGCCGTGGGTGACGGCGACACCGGTCCCAACACCGGCGGCATGGGCGCCTATTCCCCGGCGCCGGTGGTGGATGAGTACCTTCATCGCAAGGTCATGGAGACCGTTATGATCCCCATGGTCAAGGCCATGGCTGCCGAAGGAGTGCGTTACAGGGGCGTGCTTTACGCCGGCCTGATGATTCAGGGAGGGGACGTTCGGGTACTGGAGTTCAACGTCCGCCTTGGCGATCCCGAGGCTCAGCCCCTTCTCATGCGGTTGAAGAACGATATCGTGCCTGTTCTGGAGGCGGTGTGCGACAATCGGCTGCACGAGCATGCACTGGAAATCGACGAACGGGCCGCGGTATGCGTGGTCATGACCTCCGGCGGGTATCCCGGTCCTTACAAAAAGGGCATGGTCATCTCCGGTCTTCAGAACGTCAACCGCATGAAGGATGTGGTGACCTTTCATGCCGGCACCCGGGCCAAAGGAAAACAGATTGTCACCGACGGCGGCAGGGTGCTGGGCGTTACGGCCCTGGGCAAGAGCGTGGAAGAGGCCATTCGCCGGGCCTACGAGGCGGTGGAGAAAATTTCCTGGGAGGGGGCCTATCACCGGAACGACATCGGCGGCAAGGCCCTTAAACGGCTGGTGGAAAAACCCAGGGTCATCATTCTCATGGGCAGTGATTCCGACCTGAAGATCATGGAGGAGGCGGCCGGCGTGCTGAAAAAGTTCGGCGTGGCCTACGAGATGACCGTGGCATCGGCTCACCGGACACCGGCCCGGGTGGAAAAAATCGTTTCCTCGGCCAGACAGCGGGGCGTCCGGGTGTTTATCGCCGGCGCCGGCATGGCGGCCCATCTGGCCGGAGTAATCGCCTCCCACACCACGCTGCCCGTGATCGGCGTGCCCATCGACGCGTCTCCGCTAAACGGCCTGGACGCTCTGCTTTCAACGGTCCAGATGCCGCCGGGCGTGCCGGTGGCCACGGTGGCCGTGGGAAAGGCGGGCGCCAAAAACGCCGGGTTCCTGGCGGTCCAGATCCTGGCCACGACGGATGACGCACTGGCCGGACAACTGGATGCCTACAAGCAGGAGATGGTCGCCGATGTGGAACGAAAGGCCCAGCAGCTCGGCAAGCCCAAGGAATAACGTTCGGCGCGTCGACCCGGCTTGCCCCCGGCCGGACCTGATTGCCGAGGCCTGCGACGTCCTTTCGGCCGGCGGCGTGGTGGGTTTCCCGGCCGCCGTGATGTATGGCCTTGCCGCCGACGCCGCCAACCCGGCCGCCGTGGCAAAGGTCCGGCGGCTCAAAAACCGGCCCGAAACCAACCCCATCCTGCTGCTGGTTCCGGACAGGGGCCGGGTGACGGACCTGGCGGCGGCCCTTCCCGATGCCGCCGCGCGTATCATGGACCGTTTCTGGCCGGGCAATGTCACGCTGATATTCGCGGCGTCGGCCAAAGTGCCCCGCCACCTGGTGTCCGGCGCGGGCACCATCGGCCTGCGCATGCCCCTTCATCCGGTCACCAGGGCGCTGGTGGAACGGTTCGGACGGCCGGTCACCGGTACCAGCGCCAACCGGTCCGGGGAGCCGCCGTGCCTGGAGGCAAATCAGCTCAACGAAAGGCTTGCCGCTTTCCCGGACCTGATTCTGGATGCCGGGCCGCTGCCCGGCGGTGCGGGATCCACCGTGGTGGACGTGACGGTGTCTCCGCCAAAGGTGCTGCGGGAAGGGACCATACGGGCGTCCGACATCCTGGCGGCCGTCTG
>JBMORB010000476.1:0-5072 GCA_049320925.1 Thermodesulfobacteriota bacterium
CATTGCGTTCAACCCTGCAGTTCAACAAAGAAATGCTGGGGGAGGAAACAGTAAACAAATTTATAGATCAGCTTGCAGGAGAATGCCATGAGGTGTTCTCTCATATCATACTTGACACGAACTGGTATCCTCTGGACTGCCTGACCGATTTCACTGAGCTTTTATTCAACACGATCCTCGGTAAGAACAAAGATACTTTAAAAAAAGGATCAAAGCTTATTGCAGAAAAACAGGTCACGGGCATTTACAAGACATTACTTACCGGGGGTTCCATTGAATCTTTCGTAAAACGTATAAATTCGATCAATGAACGATACTACCAGGGCGTGGAAGTCAAAACAGAATATATAGATACGAACAAGCTCAAAGTGAAGTATCTGGGTTTTGAAAAAAAATATCATTTGCATGAAATCATAACTATGGCCTGGTGGGAAGTGGTGTTCGAGAATCTGGGTGCAAAAAAGGTCACCACGAAAATTACAAAATCCCTTTTGGAAGGCATGGATTATTTTGAATTTGTGATCACCTGGGAAAAGACTTCGCCATAACTTCGCATCCGCTGCGCCGTGGTCGCCCACTCGGCAAATTCCGGGGACAAATTCACAAATTCAGGAGACATCTTCCTTATCTTGTATGTATATCCTTGAAGTATCGTCCGTTCAATACCGACAACAATTGGTTTCGCTACGGCAAAAGGATTTCGCCGAAACCGGCCGTTTATCATCCCCTGCATTTTTTGAGCAGCCAGGCCATGTTTTTTCCCAGCACCTTCATGGTGCGAATGCCCTCTTTGTCTTTTTCCACGTCGCCGGGTTCCAGGCCGATGCCCACGTTCCAGTAGGACGAGCCCGGAACAATCATCTGGCTGTAAAGGAAAAAATGGTTGAGCGCGTCAAACACAAACACGCTGCCCGCCCGCCGCACCGCCACCACCGCGGCCCCGGCCTTTCTGGCAAACAGACCGCCTTTGGCCGTGCCCACCAGCCCGGTCCGGGCGTCATGGCCATGGCCAAAGGCGGGTTCCACGAGTCCTTTTTCACGGCCGCCTGGCCCACCGGCGAGTTCGGCGCCATGGGCATCGAGGGCGCCATCAAGGCCGGGTTTAAAAAGGAGCTGGCCGCCATTGAGGATCCCCAGGCCCGGGAACAGTTTTATAACCAACTGGTAGGCGAACTCTACCAGCGGGGCAAGGCCATCAACATCGCCTCCTACCTGGAGCTGGATGCCGTCATCGACCCGGCCGACACCCGCCAGTGGATCATGCGGAGCATTAAATCCGTGCCCCCGAAAACTCCCGGCACCCCCGGCCACAATTTTGTGGATCCCTGGTAATCAGTTGCTGCGGTGCTTTTCCTGGCGGCAAGAAAAGGAAACGGATAAAATAAGGTGTGCGTCATGCCGGGCCACGGCCCGGCATCCAGTAACTGATGACCGGCACACCCTGCCGTCCGGTTGCACTGGACCCCGGCTCGGGGGCCGGGGTGACGGAGGCCGGAAAAGCCGCTTTTCGATACCGATCCCGATAGCGATAGCGATTTGGATAAACAAATCAAAAAATTTGCCGCCATGGTTACAACCGTTTTTGGACAACAGTGACGAAAAATATATAAGGAGAAACAGGATGAAACCGGGAAGTGTGGTTCTATGCCTGGGGCTGTTTGCCGTTCTGGCAATGCTGGTAACGATTCTGACCATGTTTGGAAGGATTTCATCTCTTTTACTGTTCAAAATATCCCTGGTTGCCGGCATTACATCCGCCCTGGCAGGCCTTGTTTTGGGCGTGGTCCTTCGCTTTATCTTCCGCAAAAACCCGCCGGAAGAGTGGGGCCAACGCCGGGCGCAGAACGGGTTTCGGTGGTCCCTTGTCTCTGTAGTTATCTTCTTTGTCCTTGCCGCCGCCATTCCCGGGAACCGGATGATATACGGCCTTTTGCAGGGAAGCGCCTGCGAAAAAAACATTGCCGCTCTGGGGGCGGCTGCGGAAGCTTATCTTAAAGACCATGGCCGGGTGCCGGACACACTGGAAGACCTGGTGCGCAATCGTTATATCCAACAAATACCACTGCTGCATTTTGACCAACCGTATCAATACCAGGCCCCGGGTCCCGATGCTTCCGGTTTTATCATTACATGCCCGGACACAAACCGCCTGCTGAAGGACCGGGGGTTGCTGCCGCCCGGGAAGTATGTAAAGATCGGGTATATCCAGGGTAAAGGCTTGGTTGCTGTTACGAAATGATTGGCCTGTCGGCCTTGGGTCGCCCGGCGGGGTGGCCCGCGCTTTGCCGGTGCACATCACATTATGGAACTCACGGACAACGACAGTCATCATTAACTTCAAACTGTCCACGCTGAAAAATTTGCCAGTGCGCCTGGAAAGCAACTTGAAGCAAAGGGGTCCTTTTTGAACGACGATTTCAACCATGACCATCAGGATCTGCTGTCCCAGATCGTTTCGGGCAGTCCGATTCCCACTTTTGTGATCGACCGGAATCACCGGGTGACCCACTTCAACAAGGCCTGCGAAGTGCTTACCGGGAAAAAGGCGGAAGAGATCATTGGAACCGACGGGCAGTGGCGGGCCTTTTACGCGGAAAAGCGCCCGGTGATGGCGGATATTGTTCTCGATGCCGCCATCGAAGATATCGCGGGGATGCTTGAAACCCATTACCAGGGAAAGTTCCGGGCCTCATCGGTCAGGTCCGGGGCCTTTGAGGCCAGGGATTTTTTCCCGGCCCTCGGCGAGGACGGGAAATGGTTGTTTTTTACAGCGGCCCCCATCCGAAACGCGGACGGAGATGTTATCGGCGCCATAGAGACCCTTCAGGACATCACCCAGGAGAAGCGGGTGTCCCACCTGAACCGGTCCATGCTCCGGGTCAGCAAGGCCCTGCACCGGTATTCGTATCTGGATGACCTGCTGTCCTTTATCAGCCAGGAAATCAAAAAACTGCTGGGGGCGGAAGGGGCACTGGTGCTTTTACTGGACGCCGAAACCAACGAGTTGTACACCTCGGGCCTGGCCTATGACGACCCGGACCGTGAAAAACGGATGAAAGAAATCCGCTTTTCCCTGGATGAGGTGCTGGCCGGGCAGGTGATTCGAACCGGCGAGCCGGTGGTGATGCATGGTGCCGAGGCGCTGCCCCAATACGCGGAGCGGGACAGGAAAATCGGGTACACCACCCGGAGTCTCCTGGAAGTGCCCCTGGTGGTCGAGGACCGCACCATCGGTGTGCTTGCCGGTATCAACAAAAAAGAGGGGCGCTTCTCCGGGCAGGATATGGATGCCCTTGCCGCGCTGGCCGGTACCGTGGCCCTGGCCATTGAGAACACCCGGCATCAGGAGGGGCTCCGGGCCTTTTATCGTGAGGTGCAATCCCTGAACACGGCCAAGGGCAAGGCGATCAACCACTTATCCCATGAGTTGAAAACCCCGGTGGCCATCCTGTCCCAGGCCCTGCCCCTGCTCGAAGACGAGCTTGCGGTTGTGCCCGAGGATAACTGGAAACCCTATGTGGAAATTATCGAGCGCCAGCTTAACCGCATCGTCGCAATCGAAAGCGAGGTGTCGGATATCATTACGGACAAAGAATACAAAGTTGCGGGGCTTCACAACGGCATGGTCCTTCAATGTGCCGACCTGCTTTCCGTTCTGGCCTTGAAAAATCAGGGCAAAAAAGACATGGTGGACCAGATTACCACCCATATTCGGGAACTGTTTTCACCGAAAATCATGACGGCCGCCACCATTGATCCGGGAACATTTATCCAGGGCCGTCTCCGGGCGCTTGAACCCGGCTTTGCCCACCGGCAGGTGGATGTGCGTGTTCTTTTGGAGCCCACCCGGCCCATTCAGATTCCAGAGGTGATTTTTGAAAAAGTCGTGGACGGCCTGATCCGGAACGCAATCGAAAACACACCCGATGAAGGCCGTGTGGATGTGGCCGTCTTTGAAAAAGGAGAGTTGATACAGGTCTCGGTGAAGGATTATGGGGTGGGCATTCGAAAAGACCATCAGGCCAGAATTTTCGAAGGTTTTTTCCCCACCCAGGACATTCTGGCTTACAGCACCCGGAAGCCCTTTGATTTCAACGCCGGCGGCAAAGGCGCCGACCTGCTCCGTATGAAGATTTTTTCCGAAACATGGGGTTTTGCCTTGGACATGACGTCTACCCGGTGTGCTGTGCTGGATGCGCCCCGCCAGGAATGCCCGGGCCGGATATCCGCGTGCCCTTCCGCCACCGCAACCCGCCCCTGCCATGAATCAGGCGGAACCGAATTCATCCTCTTTTTCCACGGGGCTTGAGAAGCCGGACGCTGATCGAACTCTGCAAATTTGCTGAAGTCCTGTTAGATAATTTAAGCGCGTTGACCGGTAAAATAATTCTTTTCCCCTTTCAAATTTCACCAAATGGTCGTTGGGCAAAAAAAACCGTCACCCACTCACACACATGAAAAAAACAAATGTAAAAATATAAAGGGCGTCCCCAAGTCCACATAAATATATTCAATCTGTTAGCGTGGTCCGACCCGCGCGCGCGCGGAGCGCGAGCGCGCAGCGCGTTTTGTTATGGATGGGCACTGATTAAATCGGCAACGAGCAATCCAATTATTGCAATAACAAAAAAAACCATGTGGCCATACAAAATCTTTTCGAAACCACTTAATGTTTTCCATCGATTAAATGGATTTACTATAACTAATATAAGAATATAAGCAATTAAGATTACAAGAAGAGCTATCAAATCATTATGATTTCTCATAATTATTCCCAATGGAAGGACTGATCTGAGGACGAATAGTACTTATCAGCAACAGATCCGATAACCTTTGATCCTTCGGGGTAAAAGTTGTTATCTCCGTAAAAAATTTTCTTATTATAATCCTTGCAAAAATGTTCTTCAGCAGGTTCTGGTGGGAGTATTACTGGTAGGAGATCCATATGAGGCGGGTGCGGTTGGTTGGACAGCCTGGCGGCCGTTTTAAGGTGGAACTTGGTTGGTTGTTCATGCCGCCAGCCGGGAGACCGGAGAGAGGGGGGCATGCCCCCCTCTCTCCGGCTGGCAAGC
>JBMORB010000477.1:0-5066 GCA_049320925.1 Thermodesulfobacteriota bacterium
GAGGGGTATCTGAAAACCTGAAACAAAAGCCCTGGGAACTGGGGGACGCCCTTTATATTTTTACATTTGTTTTTTTTATGTGTGTCAGTCGAGTAGGTTGGGTTGAATGCAATGAAACCCAACAATTTAGGCCGGGTACTGTTGGGTTTCGCTGCGCTCAACCCAACCTACGAACTGATCCAAATCGGTATCGAAATCGGTATCGGGGTCGATAACCCTCTCCCAAAGGGCGAGGGAGGTTGTGACTGCAATTCGATTTCGATCCCGATCCCGATAGCGATTTGGATTGTAGCAAAGGCATGACAATCAATATTTAACTGGATGCCGAAAATGGCATTGAAGGTGTATAGAAGAAACTGCAACTTTGAAATAGAAGCAAACCTAATATTTGGAAAGGCAGCACGTTGAAGAAAGAAGGCATTATTGACAACCAGGCAGTGGCCGTGGTGGGCATGGGAAGCCTGTTTCCCCTGTCCGCCAGCTTAAAGGAATACTGGCGCCTGATCTCACGGGGGGAAGACGCGATTATCGACGTTCCTTCCACCCACTGGCCGGCGGCCGACTATTTCCGCCAGGATCCGAAAGGCGGCGACTTTACCTACTGCAAGCGGGGCGGGTTTCTTTCGGCCGTTGATTATGACCCCACCGAGTTCGGCATTCCGCCCACTATCCTGGAGGCCACGGACACGGCCCAGTTGCTTTCCCTGGTGGTCACGAAAATGGCCCTGGAGGACGCCGGATACGGCGACAACGGCAAGCCGTGGAACCGGGAGCGGACCGGCGTGGTGCTGGGCGCCACCGGCACCCAGGAACTGGTTATTCCCCTGGCTTCGCGGCTGGGTTTTCCCTTCTGGAAAAAGGCCCTGGACGACGCCGGGGTTCCGGCGGACCTGGCCGGCGACGTGATGGCCCGCATCTCCGACGCCTATGTGGCGTGGCAGGAGAACTCCTTTCCCGGCCTTCTGGGAAACGTGATCGCCGGCCGCATCGCCAACCGGTTCAACCTGGGCGGCACCAACTGCGTGGTGGACGCGGCCTGCGCCAGCTCCCTGTCGGCGATGAACCTGGCCATCCTCGAGTTGCTGTCCGGCAAGAGCGACATGATGCTCACCGGCGGCGTGGACGCCCTTAACGATATCTTCATGCACATGTGTTTTGCCAAGACTTCGGTGCTTTCCTTTACCGGCGACGCCAAGCCGTTTTCAAAGGATGCCGACGGCACCGTGCTGGGCGAGGGCATGGGCATCGTGGTGCTCAAGCGGCTGGCAGACGCCGAGGCCCACGGGGACCGGATTTACGCCGTGATAAAGGCCATGGGAACCTCCAGCGACGGCAGGTCGGCCGGCATTTACGCGCCCGTGGCCGAGGGCCAGTTGCGGGCGCTGCGCCGGGCCTATGCCGACGCCGGCGTATCGCCGGACACGGTGGAGCTCATCGAGGCTCACGGCACCGGCACCCGGGTGGGAGACGCGGTGGAGTTCGAGGCGCTCAGGACGTTTTTCAATGAGTCGAAAGTCGAAGGCAAAAACCGGTGCGCCATAGGCTCCGTGAAATCCATGATCGGCCACACCAAGGCCGCGGCAGGCGCCGCCAGCCTGATCAAGGCATCCCTGGCCCTTTACCACAAAGCCATTCCCCCGACCCTCAAGGTCAGCGAGCCCGACCCCAAACTGAATATCGACCAGACCCCTTTTTACATCAGCACCAGTCTGCGGCCCTGGCTTTCCACTAAAAAACATCCCCGCCGGGCCGGCTTAAGCTCCTTCGGGTTCGGCGGCAGCAACTTTCACCTGGTGCTGGAAGAATACCGGGCGGAAAAAGAGACGCCTGCCTGGGACGGGTCGGTGGAAATCGCGGCCTTTTCCGGGGCCTCGCCCGCCGATGTCCAGGCCGGCCTGAAACGTTTTGCCGACGGCGTGGAAGCGTATGCCGCAAAAGCCGGGGGACCATTTGCCGGGGTGCGGGCTCTGGCCTTTAAAACACGGGAAGACTTTTCCCACACGCATGCCTGCCGCCTGCTCATGGTGATCGAAAAGACGGATGACGTGGCCGATCTTTTGCAAAAAACCATGACGGCAGTGACCGGCAGCGATACCGCCGCTGTTGACGGCAAAAAGATTTTTTACGACACCGAGGCCGACCACGCCGGCAAAGTCGCTTTTATCTTTCCGGGCCAGGGCAGCCAGTATCCCTATATGGGCCGGGACCTGGCCATTGCCTTTCCCGAAGCCCACCAGGTTTTTGAGACCGCGGACATTCAGTTTTCCAATCTGGGCGCGGCCCCGGACACCCGGCTCTCGGACCGCGTTTTCCCGCCCGGACTGATGGAAAAGGATAAAAAGAACGCGGAAGAGGCCCTGCGAAGCACGGATTTTGCCCAGCCGGCCATCGGCGCCGCCAGCCTGGCCACGGCCAGGGTGCTGGCCCGGTTCGGCCTGGCGCCGGACATGACCTGCGGCCACAGCTTCGGGGAACTGACCGCCCTGTGCTGCGCCGGCTGGATGGACGAGGAGACGTTCCTTTCCCTGGCCTCGGCCCGCGGCAAATACATGGCCGCCGCCGGAAAGGAAAAAGGGGCCATGCTCGCCGTCAAGGCCGACCTGGCCAGAATCGAACAGTTT
Source organism: Thermodesulfobacteriota bacterium (assembly GCA_049320925.1). Taxonomy (GTDB): domain Bacteria; phylum Desulfobacterota; class Desulfobacteria; order Desulfobacterales; family Desulfosudaceae; genus Desulfosudis. The sequence continues at coordinate 2,622 of JBMORB010000477.1, forward strand.
ATTGCCGACCATAAGCTGGACCTGGTGCTGGCCAATCGCAACAGCTATGAACAGGGCGTGCTGTCGGGCCGCGAGGCGGAGATCGACCGGGCCGCGGAGTTGTGCAAGAAAGACAAACTCAGGGCAACAAAGCTTGCCGTGGCGGCGGCCTTTCACACCGAGCTGGTGCAGGACGCGGCCAAACCCTTCAAGGACTACCTGAGAAAAAAGGAGATTACGCCTTCCGAAATTGGTGTTTTTTCCAATGTCACGGCCCAGGCCTATCCCGGTGACCCGGCTGAAGCCAGAAAACTGCTGGGCAGCCAGTTGCTCAACCCGGTCAATTTCGTGGAAGAGATTGAAAACATGTATGCCGACGGGGCCCGGACCTTTGTGGAGGTGGGTCCCAAGGCGGTGCTGACCGGGCTGGTCAAGTCTATTTTAAAAGGCAAGCATTTTGACGCCCTGGCCACGGACGCCTCCGGAGGACGGGATTTCGGCCTGGCCGACCTGGCCCGGGTGATCTGCTTTTTCGCTGTCCAGGGACGGCCGGTGCGGCTGACCGAGTGGGAGACCGCGCCCGCGCAGGCCCGGCAGCAGAAGATGTCCATCCCCATCTGCGGCGCCAACTATCGCAAGGAAAAACCAGACCGTCCCAGGCGGCCGCCCATGGTTCAGAAGACAGAACCGGCTCCGGCATCCGTGGCACCCCCCAGGCCCCAGACCGTACCGGTCGCGGCTGCTGCCGGACCAGGGGCCGACCTGGTGAAAAACGCCCTGGCCGTGGTTTCCGAAAGCCTGCGGTCCATGCAGGCCCTTCAGCAGCAGACCGCCGAAGCCCACCAGAAGTTTCTGGAAACCCAGACCGAGGCGGGCAGGGCACTGGGTATCGTGCTGGAAAAGACCCGCGGCCTGAGCGAAACGGTGCTGGGCAGGGAAGGGGCTGTTCCGGCCATCCCCGTGGAACGGCCGGTGACTCCGGCCCCGGCCCCCAAACCACCGGTTGCCGCGCCCGAGCCCACATCTGTCCCGGTTGCATCAGCCAAGGCCCCGGTGCTCCCGGCCGGCCCTTCGGTGAACATCGCGGACATCGAGGCGGCCATGCTCGACATCGTGAGCCGGGTCACCGGCTACCCGGTGGAGATGCTGGGGCTGGAGATGGACATTGAAAACGACCTGGGCATTGACTCCATCAAGCGGGTGGAGATCCTGTCGGTGTTCGAGGAGGAACATCCGGATATTCCGTCGGCGGCCCCGGAAGACCTGGCCGAGATGCGCACGTTAAAGGAGATCTGCGATCACCTGGTGAAGCTTTCCGGCGCCACGGCCCAGGCTGCGCCATCGGCCGGGCCTGCTTCGGCATCGGCCCGGGCATCGTCGGCCGACATCGAGGCGGCCATGCTCGACATCGTGAGCCGGGTCACCGGCTACCCGGTGGAAATGCTGGGGCTGGAGATGGACATTGAAAACGACCTGGGCATTGACTCCATCAAGCGGGTGGAGATCCTGTCCGTGTTCGAGGAGGAACATCCGGATATTCCGTCGGCGGCCCCGGAAGACCTGGCCGAGATGCGCACGTTAAAGGAGATCTGCGATCACCTGGTGAAGCTGGGCGGCATTCAGACGGCCCCGCCGGCCATTCCGGAGCAGACCGTTGCGCCGGAACCCCGGACTGCCGATACGGATGCGCCCGGCCCGGTGCTTCGCCGCGTTGTTGAACCAGAGAGCCTGCCGCCGGACACGCGGCCCCCCCTGACCCTGGCAAAGGACCAGACCCTTTTTGTCTGCGCCGCGGACGCGGCATGGGGCAGGGGGGTGGTCGAGGCCCTGTCGGCCCTGAATGTGAATGCCGCGCTGCTGGAGAACCTGTCTTCGGACCGTGATTTTTCATCCGCCGGCGGCCTGGTCATCCTGGGCGGCATGGAGCCGGCAAAAGACCGGCTGTGGCGGCCGGAAGACGAACGGTTTGTCAAGGACGCCTTTGCCCTGGCCGCGCGCGTGGGCCCGGTGCTCATCGACGGCGCCAGAAAGAACCGGACCCCGCTTTTTGCCGCCGTGATCTTTATGGATGGTCAACTGGGGTTTGGCAAAAAAGCGGGTTTCAATCCCATGCAGGCGGCCCTGGCCGGCCTGGTAAAAACCGCGGCCATCGAATGGCCGGGCGTGACCTGCCGGGTCATTGACCTGGATCCCGAGTGGACCGATGTAAAGGCGGCGGCCCAAGCCGTGGCCGCTGAAATATTGAGCGCCGGCGACCCGGTGGAGGTGGGCCTTTCTCCGGAGGGCAAACAGGGCGTGGCCCTGAAGACGGCCGCCTGCCGGCCGGAAAAGATGCCGCTGGAGACCGGCGACGTGGTGGTGGTATCCGGCGGCGCCCGGGGGGTGACCGCCCAATGCGCCCTGGCCCTGGCCGAGAAGGTCCGGCCCGTGCTGGTGCTGCTGGGCCGTTCCCCGCTGCCGGACACC
>JBMORB010000478.1:0-2987 GCA_049320925.1 Thermodesulfobacteriota bacterium
TGGCCGTGTTTTTTGCCAGGCCGAACCGCACCGCCGGGTCTGAATGCCGTGCCAGCCGTTCGCACAGCCACTCCTTTTCGCAGATTTGAAACGTGCCTGAAAACGACTCCAGGTCATTGGCCAGCGCGGTGAGAATGTCACGGTCACCGGCGGCGATAAGGCACTCCAGGTCCCGCCGGGTCATATGCGCCCGGGCCTCATCTGAAACAATAATGGTCCGCAGCACCTCCACCGACGTGTCTTCAATCAGCCGCCGGAAGGTCTCCCTGGACAGATGGGTGTTACCGGCCACGGCGGCCCGGACCTCGCTGGAACCCGATCCGGCCAGTTCATGAAAAATCTCGCTGTTTTCCGGCTCGTCCTCCAGCCAAAAAGCCACGCTTTCAAGGGCCTTGTGGCCCAGCACCCGCTCCACGCCGTTAATCGTCAGCCTGGCATCCATGTTTTCTCCTCATCGTTTGTTCTGTTTTTCCCCGGCCTGTCCCGCGACCCTCGCCCCGCGTTGACTGCATCGTCTGGCGGGCGCCCGCTCCTCCCCCTTTGCCGGACGGCTATCCTGATTTCAGTCCCACCCTAAAACAAAAACATTCCATAAGGCGGAACAAGGAACCTTTTTGCGGACTTGCCTGGCGGCTACCGCTTTGCCACCACCCACGCCATGCCTCATTCCGTAAAGCCCGGCGGTGAAAAAACCGACCCCTTAAAATCCGATTTTTTTCTCCCCGCTCTGCTTTTGCCTGATATTCGCCTCCTGCCGCAGGGCATCCACCAGCATGGCATGGGTGACACTGACGGGCGGATAAAAGGCAAACCGGTCCCTCACCACCTTAAAATCCCCGGGCGCAAGATCCCGCACCCCTTCCAGAGCCTTTTCCGCCATGGGGTCCGGCATGGCAGCGCCCGCAATAGAGCCCAGCATCTTTTCATAGAACACGCGGTTGCCGTCGGCCGTGAGAAAACCGAATTCAATCTTGTGGCTGAACCGTCGGATGGCCGCCGCGTCCATACCGGTCAGCCGGTTGGTGGTGCAGACCAGAAAGCCGCGATACTGTTCCAGGGCCGTGAGCAGTTCCGTGGTCTGGCTGATCTCCCAGGACCGCGTCGCCTCCCGGCGGAGAAACAGCAGGGCGTCGGCCTCGTCGATCAGCAACACCATGCCGTCCTGGGCCGCCTGGTCAAAAGCGTCGCGGATATGCCGCTCCGTCATGCCCACATACGGGTCCAGCAGGTCGCTCAGCCGCCGGACCAGCAGCTCCCGCCCCAGGTGCCGGGCCAGAAAGCGGGCAAACTCACTTTTGCCGGTGCCGGGCGGGCCGTAAAGCAGCAGGTTGAAGCTGTGCCGCACATCGCTTTTTGTCTCGTGCAGATACCGGTCAAACCCCTCGGCCCTGGCCAGCAGTTCAGACACCGGCGGCGAAATGTTCAACCCTTCCAGCGAATAGGTGTTCTCCGGCGTCTGCCGTGTGGCCCTCCTGTTTCCCCGCTCCACAAGGTCCATGTGGGCGTCCAGCGCCTGCCGGACCGCGCGCAGCAGCTCTTCCCGCCCTCCGGCGGCGGCCGTCTCTTTTGCTTTTTTCACGGCCATGTCAATCACCCCGGCATTGGTCTGATACACCTGGGCAAAATCTCTCAGGTCGGCACCGGCAAAAAGCCGTTTGCACCGGTGCCTGCGCACAATCGTTTCCCAGAGCCGCTCCCGCTGTTGCCGGTTGAACGGCTTGAAATGAATGCTGTAGGCAAACCGGCGCAGCACGGAGGGTTCGATCTCCTTCATGCGGTTCACAATCCAGACAATGCGCAGACCGGGCTGGTCCATCAGGCTGTTCAGCCACCCCTTGTCCTGGGTTTCGCCCCGCCGGAACCACGCGTTTTCCGTGTTGAGCACATTGTCCGCCTCGTCCATGATAAAAACCGATCCAGCGCCCCGGCTCATGCTGGCAACGCAGGCCGCCAGCACCATGCGGCGGTGCCCGCTTTTATTGTCTTCCGACTGATGCTGGACAATCTCATACACCGGGTCAGCCAGCTTTGTCGCCAGCCCCCGGGCAAAACTGGTTTTGCCGGTGCCGGGCGGCCCGTAAAACAAAACATGGGTGGGGGTATCGGTCTTCTTTCTCAGCAGAGACAGCACATGGTCCACCTGCTCCCGGGCAATAAAATGGTCCTCCAGCAAAAAACCGGCCCTGCTCTTTACGCGCCGCAGATTCCTTCCCTCCAGAATGTCGCCGCCGGATTTTTCCAGAAACTCCTGCGCCTCATTGCTGAGTCTTAAGGAATTTTCCTCCCACGGGACCACATCAACCAGGCCCGTGTGGGCCAGCGTCTTGCCCAGGGCACTGTTAACCGCCCCCCGGGTTGCGCCAAGTATCCGGCACAGGTGTCCCCGCCCCGAAAAAAAGGTTGCCTGCAGGTAAGTGCCGAAAAACCTTGCAGGCTGGTCATAGACAACCGTAATAAAAAGGAACAGGCAGATCTCGGTTTCCAGGTCGGTCAGGTTAAACACCTTTTGCAGATGGGCCATGTTTTTTTCAAGTTCCGACCCTTTCCATCCTGTCAGGCCTTCCTGAATCTGCCGTAAAAACACCGGCCCGAACCGGGAAAAAGCCGTCACACCCCTTTGGCCTGGCATGTTACTCAATATGTCGAAAAGCTTTCCGTTGTAATCAAACAGCGCCTGCGGCGGAAATCCCGATGATTGCGCGGAGGACAGATTTTTTGCGACATCGGTTCGTTGTTCTTCCGGCAGAAGAGACAACACATACGCGCTGAGCCAGTGCATTTTGTCGCCGGCGACCCAGGAAATGAACTCCATGGTTTCAGTGGTTACATACAGTCGGTCAGGCATCAGCCGCAAAAGATACTCACAGCACTTTTTCACCACAAACCTTTCATCCCTGTCCCTTGTCAATTGGGTAAAAGACCCAAAATCGCGCCAGAACCGCCTCTTGTATTTCCCAACTTTCTTACGATCCATCTTCCAATAACCT